>JAUWVK010000001.1 GCA_030617485.1 Gammaproteobacteria bacterium | reverse complement strand
CCACAATGATTGAGTAATCAATCTCGGGACAGGGTTATTACCCGTACTATTGCGAGTACTGAGGCAACGCTGAATTCAGAGCTAAATCCAGCAATTTACAATGGCTAATTAAGCGGTTGCTTTGTCGCCATTGGTCCAGACAGTAACTGTGCTTGTGCTTGGGTTCAGTGTTTCGCGACCCTTGCGGCTTTCCATGCTGACCATTTCCAGGTCACCACACTCAGGGCATTTGGTATTGCCAAACTTGGCCAGGTGGTACAGGGTCCAGGCTACTGGAATAAGTAGCACTGGAATCAGGCCGGTCACGAGGGCAATGCTGCCGATCGAACCCCAGATAAAAGCATCAACAACAAAACTACCAAGACATTGCTTGATGGGTTTGCCGACAAAACTACATGACGTACATACACGGTTTTTCATAACAAAGACTCCAAAAGGCTATATTTAAAAAAAAGATTACAAATTCTTATATAGTGATATTCTAATTATATCGATAAGAATGTGTATTTGCTTATTGAAGTTTTTTATCTACCGGTTTGTAATACTAATCTACTAGTTTATTATAATTGTTAACATTCTGTTTATTAAGAAGATTTCTGAAGGTAGCTTCGGGTTAGCTGGAAGACTACAGGGCTAAGAGCGACCAGGGCAATGAGATTCGGGATAGCCATCAGACCATTAAGGACATCAGCCAGTAGCCAGATAAACTCCAGTTTGCCCAGAGCGCCAACCATAATCGCTGCTAGCCAGAACATTCGATAGGGCAAAATCACCCGGATACCAAACAGAAATTCTGCGCAGCGCTCACCGTAGTAACTCCAGCCCAGCACTGTCGTAAAAGCGAATATCACCAGCCCAAGGCTGACCACATAGCTGCCTACACCCGGCAATGCGGTATCAAAAGCCAGCGTGGAGAGGGCGGCACCGGTTTCACCGCTGGTCCAGGCGCCGGTGAGAATAATCACCAGTGCCGTCATGGTGCAGACAATTATGGTGTCGATGAAGGTTCCGAGCATGCCTATCATGCCTTGTTGTACTGGATTATTGGTGCGCGCTGCGGCATGGGCAATGGGAGCACTGCCAAGGCCTGCTTCGTTGGAAAAGATACCTCGCGCCACGCCAAAACGGATGGCGGCCCATACTGCAGCTCCAGCGAATCCGCCTTTGGCAGCAGTTCCGGTAAAGGCATCATTGACGATCATACTTAATGCGGCAGGTACCTCACCGATATTGGTAAAGATGATCCACAGAGCGCCGGCGACATAAGCAATAGCCATTATCGGCACCAGTTTGGCGGCAACCGTGGCGATACGTTTAACACCCCCAAGAATCACAAAGGCGGTTACCACCGTAATGACAAGCCCTGTTGCCCAGGCTGGGGTGTTGAAAGAGGACTCCATGGCGTGGGCGACGGAATTAGCCTGCACCATATTGCCGATTCCAAAGGCGGCAATCATGCCAAAGCCCGCAAAGGCAAATCCCAGCCAGTGCCAGCGTTTGCTCAAACCATTTTTGATGTAATACATGGGGCCGCCAACGTAACGTCCGCGTTCATCCACTTCGCGGTATTTCACCGCGAGAACCGCTTCACTGTATTTTGTTGCCATGCCCACCAGCGCCGTAATCCACATCCAGAACACAGCTCCCGGGCCACCCAGAAAAATGGCCGTTGCTACACCGGCAATGTTACCCGTGCCGATGGTGGCCGCGAGTGCCGTCATTAACGCCTGAAAGGGGGTGATGTCGCCCTTTTCTGTTGATCGGCGACCAGACCATAATAATTTAAAACCAGCAATTAATTGTCGCCAGGGCATGGCCTTGAGGCCGATGGTGAGGAATACGCCCGTGCCGAGTAATAACACCAGCATGATGGGCCCCCAGATAATACCGCTGGCAGCGTTAAGAATTTCAGTCAGTGCAGACATGCCGGGTTCCTTCGGAATGGTGATTGGTGATCGGTAAAGAATACCCGAAGTGTGTTGCCTGGTGAAATTCGAATTAGAATTATAGGCATCTGCTACGTTGGCGTTATCTGGATTACGGAATGTAGCTTGGATATACTCTCGGCGGTAATATTGAAAAACAAATTATTATTAACGCACTTTGTATGGAATATTAATGCCCTTATTCAAATCAAAATATGCTTCAAAGGCTGAAAGCTCGAAGATCATAAGCGCAAAAATATTATTCGTTTTAGTGTTGTTGTTTGTTTCCAGTCAATCGCAGGCTGATGCTACCAGGTATGAGTCAAACGCCTGGAAAGTGGCTATCGCCTCTTCATTGTCACTTATTTATATTACTAATGGCCTTAAGGCTGACCGTATGATCTTTGAGGCTGGTGGTGGTGAAGGCGTTAATATTGTCCGCGCAGGTGCACAATGGGATTGGGAAGAAGATATCCTCGAGTTCCTCGGATTTAGTTTAGATGCCTATTTGCAGTTTGATTATGCAAAATGGCAAAGTACGAGTGATTCAAGTCAGGTAGGAGCGAATAATTCAATAGGGTTTACCCCAGTGTTCAGATTTAAACGCCGTACCGATTGGGCGACTGTTTATCTGGATACGTCGATTGGTGTGGCTTTGGTTTCATCCACTCAAATCAATGATTCAGGGTTTGGATCAAACTTTCAGTTCACGGATTCGTTGAGCGTTGGCGCGTTTTTTGGTGCTCGTCGACAATGGGGTGTGGGTTATAAATATAATCACATGTCGAACAATTCAATTAAGTTACCCAATAACGGCATTAACTTTCACCTGGTGTCTGTTTCCTACGAATATTAATCAGTTTGTGGTGGGTAGCAGTGTATGCCGCTGGGCGGAGAGTTTAGCTTTTGACAACTTCCTGTGATTTCAGAAGATCAAAAATTGTTTTGAAAAACAAGCTTCGATCGACAGGTTTTGTTAGAAAGCCATTGGCGCCAACGCGTTTGCCCCAATAAAGTTCTGTGGGTTGTTGTTCGCCGCTGATAATAATGATGGGTATGTGTGCGGTGGCTTCATCTTTGCGAATTCTTCGAGTCGCCTGAAATCCGTTAAGTACCGGCATAACCACATCCATAAGGATAAGGTCAGGCAGGTGGGCTTTGGCTTGAGCTACTCCTTCTTCACCGTTGGCAGCACTAATTACATTAAAGCCTGCTTGCACTAATACTTTCTTGAAGGCTGCGATGACCGTGCGTGAGTCATCTACGATGAGAATGTTCAGATCATAGCCGCTGTGACGTTTAGTTTTGCGTCGTTCTTTAAATCTTGTTGTTTCAGCTGAGCGATTAAAGAAAAGATTTTTTAGGGTAAAGCGCTTCATCGAATACCTTTTCTGGAGTGTCCTTTATGTTTGTCTGTATCGTGTTGCAGCACAGATGTTTATCAACATTACTGCTATGAGCTAAACCTTATAATAAAATCAGGTATAAAGGGAATCTGCATTTCAAGAGTTTTTCTTTGTGGCTGTACAAATTGTGGTGTTTTGTTTTACTTATTGGTTGATAAGCAAGCAGTGCCAGCTTACGTGAAGAGGGGTAATGATGACAGAGTCTAGAAAAGCTAAAGCCTCGAAATCGTTTGAACTTAACCCGATTGGAGTGATCCGTTCCTGTTTCAAGGAAAAATTTGGTATTCCCCGACAGCCGGGCTTAGCCCCCGAAGCCCGAGCAATTCTGGAACTAGAGGCACCGTATAACCACAACGAAGCCGTGGCTAAACTTGATGGTTTTTCGCATATTTGGGTCATTTTTGTGTTTCATGAATCTATGCGGGAAGGGTGGCGTCCAACCGTACGGCCCCCTCGTCTGGGTGGAAATCAACGGGTGGGGGTATTTGCTTCTCGGTCGCCATTTCGACCTAACCCCATTGGGTTGTCTGTAGTGAAGCTTGAAAGAATCGAGTTTGATGCTGGGCGCTGCCTGCTCCATTTACGCGGGGCTGATTTATTAGATGGTACTCCAGTGCTGGATATCAAACCTTATTTACCTTATGCCGACGCTTTACCGCAAGCAGATGCTGGATATGCTGCGGATACCCCTTTGCAAGATATTTCTATCACCTTCAGTGAGTTAGCTGATACACAGTGCGTGGAACGTGAGCAAAATGGAACACCTGGTTTACGGCAGTTAATAAAACAGGTGCTTTCTCAGGATCCTCGCCCCGCTTATTTTGCAAATGGAGAGCGTTCTGAAAAGCAGAACTTTGGTATGCGTCTTTATGATTTTGATTTGCGCTGGTCGGTGGTCGCAGGCCGGGTAGAGGTGCTGGAATTGAGCCCGGTCTCTGATCTGAGTTGAGCGACAGTTTTCGAAATGCTCGCTATATTGTTGATCAGAAAACTTGGGTTTTAAATAAGTGGTTTTACAGGTAAGTTGCTGATTTAATCTAGGATATTAAGCTAAAGCGATATTCTTGATGGCCGATATTTGTACAGATAAATATAATAACTATCCAGGCAGATTTCGGTGTCGTGGTTCTGATTATGCAGTGGAAAAAATGATTGGCATGATGGCAGTAGCCGCAGTGCCATGGTGTTACAAAACAACAGATAAGGGGTACGTGGGCGCATCTAGCAGTTGGTAGTTGCGTGTATTAATTAGTTCATGTCGGAGTTAGCTCAAGGTCATCAAGAACTCGTATCGTTAGGCGAACGTGTTCGCGCTAATTTTGCTGGTCTCAAACGACAAATGCCCCTGGGTATCCATATAGTATTGTTGTGTGATGACAATGCTGAGCAGTTGTCTGTTGTGGCTCATTCCTCTAAAACTGTTACGGTCAATTCTACTTTTAGTTTTCCCCTGCAAGATTCTTTTATTGCCACAAAAGTTTTTTCTACCGGTTGCGCATCAAAGCTGGACATTCCCGAGCTTACCAAAAAAGATGAGTCTGAATTTATTCAACAGTTTGGTGTGTGTTCAATGATAGCGGCGCCGTTGATGAGAAATAAAAAACAGGCTGGAATAATCATGGTGGTTCGTGCTGATGGCGAACTAAGCTTTAATCAGGCAGATGTTTCAGAAGTCGAGCGTGTGTCACAGAAGTTGGGTTATATGCTACAGATGACTGCTTCTGAGACGGGTAAAAGCAATTCTATTCAGAGTCATGAACACTATCGTGCTTTAAATGAGCAAACATTAAACCCGGTTATGGTTTTAAATAAAGATTTGCAGGTGTGCGAAGTTAATGGGGCTGCCGCTGAACTTTTTGGTCTGCAATCGAAAAAAATGATTGGTAGTGATTTTAGTGGGTATTTTTCAGCAAATGAACCATGTATGAAGTTGCTCAGGGATGTTGAGCGGGATGGAGCGACTGCGTTTGAGGTTGCTCTGTATTGCAGTGATGGCGAAGAGCGATATGTTGGTGTCTACGCCAGCCTTATAAAGTTAGATGGCCACCCTATGGTGAAAGTGTTCCTGCGCGATTTAACTAAAAACAAAGTAGCTGAAAATAATCTGGTTCGGGTGAATAATCATGTTACCCATATTCTTGAATCGACAAGTGATGCTTACATCGCGCTTGATGACACATGGAATGTAACGTACTTCAATAAACAGGCAGAGTTTCTATTTCAGATTTCAAGACAAGATGTGTTGGGTAAAGTTCTATGGGAGGCTGTGCCCGATATCACCAGTACATTTTATCAACGCTTCCGCCTTTCACTACGCGACGGAGTGAATCTGACTTTTGATAGTTATTACCCTCCGTCAGACCGTTGGGTAGAAACGCAAACATTTCCGCATTCTGATGGCCTGTCCGTTTATTTCAGGGATATTACTGAACGCCGCCGGGCTGATAATTTGTTGCGTGAACGTGAATTACACTTGCGAACGCTTTTGGATAACATGTTGGACGGAGTAATGACCGTTGATGGTAATGGCATTATTCGAACGTTTAATTCTGCAATGCAGCGAATGAGTGGGTATTTAGCCAACGAGGTTATTGGGCAAAATGTAAAAATGCTGGCTTGCGAAAAAAATTCAGAAGAATGTAATCCTGGTTTGTGGAGATTTTACGAAGATAATAATTCGGGTGGCGCGGGAAACCGCCATGAGGTAGAAGTTATTCGCAGGAATGGAGAGCGTTTTCCCGCAGAATTATCTATTGGTGAAATGCAGGTTGGTGACGAGTGGAGTTATATTGTCACCGTGCTGGATTTAACCGAGAAAAAACGTGCGGAAGCTGAATTGATAGCTCATCGTGAGCAGCTGGAAGACCTTGTGCGTGACCGTACTGCTGATCTTTTAATTGTGCGTGATCAGGCTGAGCGGGCAAATAAAGCCAAAAGTATTTTTCTTGCCAATATGAGTCACGAGTTGCGCACACCGCTGAATGCAATCATTGGTTATAGTGAACTTTTGCATGAAGATATTGACGATTGCAAACCACAGGCGATACGTGCCGACCTGAATAAAATCCGTTCAGCAGGGAACCATCTTCTTGACCTGATTAGTAACATTCTTGATTTATCAAAAATAGAGGCGGGCAAGATGGATATGAATCTTGAGCCCCTGGATTTATGTTCCTTGCTAGACGATATCGTGGCGACGGTTGAGCCGATTGTCGAAAAGAACGGTAATAAGTTGAAAATGAATCGCTCTGATGATGTGCAATCTATGATTGCCGATAATCTTTGGGTGCGACAGTCATTATTAAATCTGTTGGCTAATGCGGCGAAGTTTACTGAGAATGGATTAATAAAGCTGGAGGCATCACTGATTGATAAGTCTGGTGTTAAATGTGTTCAGTTTATAATTACTGATACTGGCATAGGCATGACAGAAGAACAGATCGGTAATTTATTTGAAGCATTCCATCAGGCGGACCATTCAGTTACTACAAAATATGGAGGTACCGGCCTGGGCTTAACAATAAGCCAGCGCTTATGCCGGATAATGGGCGGAGATATATCGGTATCCAGTGAGTCTGGAAAGGGTTCCATATTTATTATGCATGTACCGGTTGAAGTAAAACCTGATGCCGATGGGTCATAACTATCCGTAAAGCAAAACATTTGTAACCATACCCGCTAGCAGCAACACCCACCACCAGGTTTAACAGCCTCGATGGTGGCAGATAACACATAGTCCTCCACACCTCGTCCGGGTGCCCAGTCTTTAATAAATTCACGTGATTCGTCTTTCGGTGCGATTTTAATATCGTCAAAGCCTGCTTCTTTCATCATGGCTTCAAGATCTTCAATCATTGATGCGCCCGCCATACAGCCTGCGTGTAACAGCGGGTCATTTTTCATGTCTTCGGGCATTTCAGCACTGGCTACTACATCGGAGATGGCTAAACGTCCGCCAGGTTTGAGTACGCGTAAGGCATCACGAAACACCTGTGTTTTATTTGGCGATAAATTGATTACGCAGTTAGAGATGATGACGTCTACTGTGTCATTGGCAATGGGAAGGTGTTCGATTTCACCCAGACGGAATTCAACATTGGTGTATTTGCCTTTTTCAGCATTGTGGCGTGCTTTGCTGAGCATAGCTGGCGTCATGTCGATACCAATGACGTGGCCCTGGTTACCTACTTCAACACTGGCAAGGAAGGCGTCAAAGCCGCCGCCGCTACCCAGGTCTACAACTACTTCACCGGGTTTAAGGCTGGCGATAGCTCGCGGGTTACCGCAACCCAGGCCCATGTCTGCGCCATCAGGTGTATTGTCCAGGTCTTCCTGTGAGTAACCCATACGGGTGGAAATGAGAGTGTTAATGGCGGTGTCATCAGATACGCCGCAGCAGCTAGATTCAACTCCGCAACTGTCATTGTTGTTGCTGGCCTCAGCAACTTCAGCATAGTTGTCGCGGACGTTTTGGCGGATGTCATCGTGTACTTTCTGGTTCATGCTGCTTCTCCTGAATCTAATCTTTTAATGTTCTATTCATGTTTAGTTAAAAACATCAGCTTCCCGGTTGGAAAAACTGATTCAATTCTTTCACAGTCTGGGGGTCAACCCAGCAGTCTACATTTTGGCCGCGGCGCTCCATCTGAATGAGGCCGGCACGATTTAATTCCTTGATGTGATGGGAAAGGGTGGAGGCTGCAATGTCCAGTCCATCTCCCAGATCACCTACGCAGCTTTTTATTACAGGGTCGGTTGTTACGTCCTCGGCGCTGCATACCGTGCCAGGTTCGCAACAATTCATTAGCTGCAGAAAAATTTTGAGGCGATTAGGGTTGGACAGGGCCTTGAAGGCCTCGGCTAGTTTTTCCGCATTGCTATTGGGTGTGTCATCTCGATAGTTCGACATGTTTCGAACTATAGTAGCATCAGTTTAGAAAAGCAAGGGTTCTAACAGAGGGTTCTTCAATATTGGCGCTTACGGTTAACCAGCCAGCAGAATAACCCGCCAGTGGCAAACATAAGCAGACTATAGGTTACCGCCGGTATGGCCATGGCGGCATTGCCAAGAATGGTGCCGGTCACCAATAGGGCCATGGTACCGTTTTGAATGCCTACCTCGATTCCCACGGTAGCGGCCTGGCGTTTATCTAGTTTGGCTGCGTTTGCGATACCGTATCCGGCAGCCATGCTGATGAGGTTCAGAGCCAGTGTTGCCAGTCCGGTTTGGGCGAAGAAGCCAGCCATCGAGCTCCAGGTCTTAGCGACTATGGCGGCAATAATAATAAACAGCAAAACAATGGAAAATATTTTCACTGGCTTTTCCATTTTGGTCGCAAAGTTCGGGAACTTCTTGAGCAAAAACATGCCAATCGTTACCGGCACTATCGTAATCACTAACAACTGGAGAATAGTTTTGCCAATGGGGATGGAAAACTGACTCGCATTATCCATGAGCATTTCCATTGCCAGTACGGTCAATAATGGAATGGTAAATGGAGTTACCAGACTTATGATAGCGGTCAATGAAACCGACAGAGCCACATCAGCGCGCGCCAAATACGCGAACATATTGGATGTGGTGCCACCGGGGCAGAACGCCAGGATCATAAAGCCCACCGCCAATTCGGGCGGTAACGAAAAAGTCATCACCAGAGCCAGGCCGATCAGCGGCAATAAAATCATCTGACAGGTAATGCCGATGATCATGGCCTTGGGGGCCTGTAATACCCGGGTGAAGTCGCCCAGCTTTAATGATAAGCCCATGCCGAGCATGATGATGAAAAGTGAAAAGGGTAAAACGATCTGGGTGAGTATGTCGGCTTTCATAGGGGTTCTCGTTGCGGGCTTATTAGTATTATTTTTTTAGAATGAATTAAGACAAGGAAATATCGCTGATGCTTTAACAAAACAACAGCTTAGCGATAAAACCACCTCATGTGAAATGTGTATAGGTAGCGGGAGACCATATCCGTCTTTACGGCATACAGGTAGAATACAAGGCCTGTCGTCCCAACAAGTATGTAGTGAATCCTTGATGCATGATCTTAATCCCCGCCAGAAAGAGGCGGTGTCTTATATTGATGGCCCTTTGCTGGTACTAGCTGGCGCTGGCTCCGGTAAAACCCGTGTCATCACCCAAAAAATCATGCATCTGGTGCATAACTGCGGCATCAAGGGTCACCATATCACCGCGGTAACCTTTACCAATAAGGCTGCTCGCGAGATGCAGTCCCGTATTGCCGGTGACCTAAAGGCGAAAGATCGACGTGGTATGCGTGTTTCAACCTTCCATAATCTGGGTCTCAATATTCTCCGTAGTGACGGGAAGTTGTTAGGTTTTAAGCCAGGGTTCTCTATTTATGATAGTCAGGACAGTCAGGCGCTGATTAAGGAGTTGCTGCGTAAGGCCTATGATGCCGACGATCAGGCGGTTGAGATGCAGTGGCAGATTTCCGCCTGGAAAAGCGGTCTGGTCAGTCCGGAGCAGGCGCAGCTGGAGGCGAATGGTGATGCTCGTTTAACCGCGGCCTCGTTGCTTTATGCCGAATATAACCGTCACCTACAGCTCTACAATGCCATGGATTTTGATGATCTTATTGGTTTGCCAGTGAGGCTGTTTGCTGAATACCCTGAAGTTTTGGAGAAATGGCAAAATCGTATTCGCTATTTGCTGGTGGATGAATACCAGGATACCAATGGTACTCAATATCGTCTGGTGCAACAGTTGGTGGGTGTGCGTGGTGCGTTAACGGTGGTGGGTGATGATGATCAATCCATTTATGCCTGGCGTGGCGCGCAGCCTGAAAATCTGGCGTTACTGTCACAAGATTTCCCCATGTTAAAGGTGATCAAACTGGAGCAAAATTACCGCTCGACAGGGCGCATTCTGAAATCAGCCAACCAGCTTATTGCCAATAATTCACATGTGTTTGAAAAACGTCTGTGGAGTGAATTGGGATACGGTGATCCCATCAAGGTGATTCAGGCTCGCAGTGAGGAACACGAGGCAGAGACAGTCGTGTCACGTTTGCTGGCTCACAAGTTTCAGACCGCCAGTAATTTTAGTGACTACGCAATTCTGTATCGCGGCAATCATCAGTCACGTTTGATCGAGCGGGCCTTACGTGAAACCCAGTTACCTTATCGTATTTCAGGCAGCACTTCGTTTTTTGCATACCAGGAAGTAAAGGACATCATGGCGTATCTGCGTTTGCTGGTGAACCCGGATGACGATAATGCCTTTGTGCGGGTGGTAAATACACCGAAGCGGGAAATCGGCCCGGCGACACTGGAGAAAATTGCGACCTACGCTAACGAGCGTGACATAAGTTTGTGTGCGGCCTGCGATGAAATCGGCCTGGAGACACAGCTTACTTTTCGTGCCTTGACCAAAGTGCGTGAATTTATTACATGGTTATCTGCCAAGTCTGAGCAGGCCGAGCGCGGTGATCCTGTAGAGACTGTGCGCGAACTGGTAAACGACATAAGTTACGAAGCCTGGTTGTTCGACACCTGTAAGGATGCAAAGCAGGCCGAAAGCCGTATGGAAAATGTAAATGAATTGCTGGACTGGCTGGCAGTCCTATCGAAGAAAGCCTCTGAAAAAAACGAAGAAGAAATGTCGTTGGCAGATCTGGTGGCACGCATGACGCTGATGGATATTCTGGAGCGTAACGAAGAAGAAGCGCGTGATGACTGCATATCGTTGATGACATTGCACGCTGCCAAGGGGCTGGAATTTCCGCATGTATTTATTGTGGGAATGGAAGAAAATCTGCTACCGCATTTTGCGAGTTTGCAGGATGGTGACGTAGAGGAAGAGCGGCGTCTTGCTTACGTCGGCATTACCCGCGCACAAAAAACATTAACTTTTACCATGGCAGCGAAACGACGGAAGCATGGTGAGGTGGTGGAATGCGAGCCCAGTCGTTTTCTGGATGAGTTGCCGGAAGATGATCTGGTTTGGGAGGGTGGTAAACAGCAGCTTGATCCAGAAGAACGCCAGGAACGGGGCCATGCTCATCTGGCTAATTTGCGTGATATATTAGGTGAACCGGCGGCTGAATCCTGACGGGTCAGCTGAACCATTTCTGGAACCCTTAGTCCTAAGGTGGAGAGTCCTAAGGTAAAGTATTGTATGCATAGAGGCATGTGAACACAGCAGGACTGCAAGGAATTTATCGATGACACATTCAGTTGCTAAAGGTTATTTGTTTTCTGGAATAATGCTTGCGGGATTGCTTTTTTGTGGCGTGGTAATGGCTGCCGATCCTGATGAAGATGAAACCTATGTTGATCCAACTCTGGTTTTGCCGATTGCGGAAGATCTTGAAGCCTTAGGTAGTTCCTCTCGCAGTGCGACGGTGCCTATTTTGTTAATGTATTCCACAGAAGATTGTCCCTTTTGTGCGCGGCTGGAAAGCGAAGTGCTAGGCCCCCTGCGTTTAAGCGGCGATGATCCAAATCGGGTAATTGTTCGTAAGGTGGTGATGGAAGAATACGAAACCTTACGTGATTTTTTCGGCCAGAAGCGTGATGCCGAAAGTTATGCCATTGGGCAGGGCATTGAGGTTGTGCCGACGGTGGTACTGGTTGATGAAAAGGGCAATGAGCTTGTGCCTAGAATCGTGGGTTATCAAACGCCGGGAATTTACGAAACGTATCTAGATGAGGCCATAAAAGTTTCGAGGATGCTGTTAAAACAGCGTTAGCAAAAAATATTGAGGAGAGTTATTAGGCTTTGCCCAGGTTTTTTAGCCGTTTTCTTACCGAGGCCACTGTTCGTCTGCTGACTTCCAGTTTGTCACCAATGTTGCGAAAGTAAATTTGATATTTACCGCTGCTGTCGCGCTCCAGTCCCTCAATATGTTGAATTGAAACCAGTGAATTACGATGAATGCGCATAAAGTTTCGGTCGAATTCTTCTTCCAGAGATTTCAGTGAATCATCGATAAGCAGTTGTCCTTCAAGATGTCGAACCACTACATATTTTTGTTCTGCCTGAAAATAAAAAACCTGCTCGGATGGCACCAATTGTAAATTGCCGCCAATGTATGCGCTAATATGAGTTCTTGTCTGGCTAGCCTGATCCTGTTTTCCTATCTCGATAAGCTGGGCGCGATTGATTTTTCGTGCCTTGCTTAATGCCTCTTCCAGGCGCTCTTTACGTATTGGTTTTAGCAAATAATCTACCGCATTAGCGTCAAAGGCTGCCAGGGCATGTTCGCTGAATGCAGTGGTAAAAATTACCGCAGGTGGGTGCTTCAGGTTGCCCAGATGTGAGGCGGTTTCAAGTCCGCTCATGCCGGGCATACGGATGTCGAGTAAAACGATGTCGGGGTTTAAAACGCTAGAGCGTAGTAAGGCTTCTTTACCATTTTTGGCCTCACCCACAATTTCAATATCATCCATTCCTTCCAGGAGGCGATCCATGCGGGTGCGGGCTAGAGGTTCGTCGTCAACGATGAGTACTTTCATATTTTTTATTCGCTAAGGGCTTTTTGCCCGCTGAAGGCTCCTACTCCGCTAAATTTTTCCGGTAAGGGAAAATCAGAGTAATAATATAGTCTTCCTCGCTTTCCTGTACCTTGAGTTTACCGGCTTCCCCATAAATTGCAGCCAGGCGCTGACGTACATTGTCCTGTGCAATTTGATTACCCTGGCGTTGTTCCGAATTGTTTTCATTTGCTATCGGGTTACTGATGCTAATGTAAATAGCATTTTCATAAACATGTCCATCAACACCGATGGTGCCGCCGTTGGCCATAGGTTCGATGCCATGATAGATGGCGTTCTCCAGTAAGGGTTGCAGCATGAGTCGTGGTACATAAGCATCGGTAGGTAATTCTTCAACACTCCAACGTAAATTAAGGCGAGAGCCAAGGCGTAATTTTTCAATATCCAGATAACGTTGGGAAAGAACCAGTTCTTCGGCGAGTGTGATATGTGTGCTGGCATCAGCTAGATTGTTGCGAAACAGGTCTGCCAGGTTTTCCACCGCAGTTTCGGCCTGGTCGGCATTAATCTGGGTCAGGCTGGCAATGGTGTTTAGACTGTTAAATAAAAAGTGTGGGCGTATGCGTGATTGCAGAGCCTGTAAGCGAGCTTGCGCCTCAGCCCTTACATTTTGCTCCCACTGATGAGTGATATAAAAGTAACGTAATACAACAATGCTGACGATAGCGCTGATGCTGAGGTTTCTGAGTAATAATGACCATTGCCAGTCAGTGGGACGCCAGAAATCTGCTGACCAGTGTTCCAGATTAAAGCCTGCTCCAACCAGGAATGCCAATGCTGTGATGACCAGCGTGGTCAGCAATAATAAGCAATAGCTGCTAATGGCCGCCCATTTTTCTGACATGCGCGCCAGGCGGCTACGTGTGATGCAAAGTAGGCCTGCGCTGCTGAGCCCGACCCACTGCACGAACAGGGAAATAATGCTGAGATTGTTCCAGCGATCGCCGCTACTTTTTAGTGGGGCTAGTGTGAGCAGGATTGCCAGCAGTTCGCTAATGATTACAACGGCAAACACCATGCGTACGCTGCAAAAATCCGGCAGAAAAAAATTATCTGCTTGAGGGCTGTTTTGCGGAGTGGCGTTTTGGTTATGTTTGGTCATTATGGAGCTTAAGTGTAGCGAAGCAGGCCCAGTGGAGCCATTATTCTTACGGCTTCAGGAGATTATCGTCTATACTGCGCATCATCTTGAACTAATTAGGAATTTAGTGGATTAGGACAATTATGAGTAAGGATGTGGAAAAACCCTGGGGCGGCCGTTTTACTGAGCCCACCGATGCTTTTGTTGAAGCTTTCACGGCATCGGTGACTTTCGATAAACGTCTTTATGCCCACGATATAAGAGGCTCTATTGCTCATGCGCAAATGTTAGCGCATGTGGCGGTGCTGACTATGGCCGAGAGTGAAACCATCGTTGAGGGTTTGGGTGCTATTAAAGAAGAGATTGAGCAAGGTAAGTTTGATTGGTCTATCGCTCTTGAAGATGTGCATATGAATATAGAAGCGCGGCTGATCGAGCGCATTGGTGATGTGGGTAAAAAACTGCACACGGGTAGGTCGCGCAATGATCAGGTAGCGACTGACATCAGACTTTACTTGCGGGATGAGTTAAACGAGATTCTTTCTGAGCTTAAACGCTTGCAAACAGCACTGGTTGATCTTGCCAATCAGGAAGCCGATACCATCATGCCAGGCTTTACCCATTTGCAAACTGCTCAGCCTGTAACTTTTGGTCATCATTTATTGGCCTGGTTTGAAATGTTAAAACGGGACGCTGGTCGCCTGAGCGACTGCGCCAAACGGATTAATGTATTGCCATTAGGAGCAGCGGCATTGGCGGGAACTTCCTATCCTATCGACAGAAAATACACCGCTATGTTGCTGGGCTTTGATGAGGTTTCTGAAAATTCGCTGGATGCCGTGAGTGATCGGGATTTTGCCATTGAGTTTGTGTCGGCTGCTGCATTAACCATGACGCACATGTCACGGTTTTCTGAAGAGCTTATTTTGTGGGCCTCAGCTCAATTTAATTTTGTCGAACTGGGTGATAGCTTTTGCACGGGCTCTTCTATTATGCCGCAGAAGAAAAATCCCGATGTACCTGAATTGGTGCGGGGTAAGACAGGACGTATTAACGGTAATCTGATTAGCCTGCTAACGTTGATGAAAGGACAGCCTCTAGCTTACAACAAGGATAATCAGGAAGATAAGGAACCCTTGTTTGATACTGTCGATAATCTCAAGGCCAGCCTGCGGGTGTACGCCGATATGATTCCGGCGATCACGGCTAAACATGACAACATGCGCGCAGCAGCGGCTAGTGGTTTTTCAACCGCAACCGATCTGGCAGATTATCTGGTGCGGCAGGGCGTGCCGTTTCGGGATGCGCATGAAGTCGTCGGCAAGGCCGTGCGGTTGGGTGTGGACAGCAATCGGGATTTGTCCGAGATGTCACTTGAGGAGCTGCAGAGTTTTTCCGAACATATCGATAAGGACGTGTTTGACGTGCTCACACTTGAGGGTTCTGTTGCTGCGCGTGACCACCTTGGAGGTACCGCACCTAAACAAGTGCGTGCTGCTGTGAAGCGCGCACGGAAGTGGTTGGCTTCTGCTTGAAATCATGTTCTGTATAAAATTGGTGCACCGGTGGGTAATTTTATTGCTCGCCGCGTGTTTCCTGTTGGGCTGACTATTCATAGTCAGCGACAGTCAGTATTTTTCTGATATGAATGTGAATCCAGACACAGAATAGGGCTGTAGGTTGAAGGTCTTTGGACGATACGGTATTTGCAGGGGGTATCTACAAGAAGAAACGACATGGCTGACGATTTTATAGCAATTCATCAACGGTGGGCGCCAGGATTTGGTGTGAAAGTAAAGCTTCTCAATGGACGTGAATTGCATGTAGAGAAAAAAGCCAAGCCCCACAGAACAAAGTACATTATTGACCTTCTTGCGCTTGAGGAAACAAGCCAACAAAAAACAATTCTTGGCTGGAAATGGTTTGTTGCTGGATTGGCTGCGATTCTGTCGATGGCATTGTGTTTGATGTTTTTACCCATACTTGATGAGTCGACGCTTTACATGGCTTCGGTTTCCATCGTAGGTTTGGCTGTGAGCGCAGGTTGTTTTTTTAAAGCGTATAAAGATACTTCTCGGAAGCAAATTTTTCATTCACGTAGTGCAAATATTCCCCTTATTGAGCTGGCTATCAATAATCCATCAAAAAAAGTATTTAATAATTTTGTTAATAAGCTGGAGGAGCTCATTCAATCTTCCCGTGAAGGCCTGGTTATATCAACCAATAACCAGTTGGCTGGCGAAATGAAAATGTTAAGGCGTCTGAGTGAAGAAGGCGTGCTGAGTGTTTCAGTATATAAAAAAGCAAAAACCGGGTTGCTGGATAAGCACTGAACGACTGTTTTACGCTGACAGCAGACATTGGAATAAATTTACGTTTATAAAAGCAGAGGTAAAAAATGCAAGCAGTTGTTAAAAAGTGGCTAAAAGAAAAAGAGTATGGATTTCTTGATAATGGATCTGGCCCAGACATAATGGTTCGTAAATCAGACCTTATCCGATGCCAATATTTAAAGGCAGGTACAACTGTTGAGTTTGAGTGTTATCCCGACAAAAAGGGCTTAATTGCTAAAAATGTCAGCCTTGTCCGACAAAAAACAACCGGGCAAGGGTCTAATGGCAACCGCAATAAAAGTAACAGGCCTCAATTTATCGGAGTTATGTCCTAATAGGAATGAATGACTACCATCGCTGCAAAGCGGACATTGAAAATTTCCTCAAGCTAGATTCAACCAAGTAAACGGCGAAACTCTTTCCAGTTAAACAAAGGCCCGGGGTCAGTTTTGCGACCTGGTGCAATATCACTGTGGCCCGTGATACGTTCCTGAGTAATGCCTGGATAATGTTTTATTAATTCGTTTGTGAGTTCAGATAACCGTTGGTACTGAATATCGTTAAAGGCTTGATCATCACAGCCTTCCAGCTCAACCCCAATCGAAAAATCATTACAGCGTTCGCGACTTTCAAACTTTGATTCTCCTGCATGCCAGGCGCGATGGTGGAAAGGCACATATTGCACTAGCCCTCCATCTCGTCGGATGAGAATATGTGACGATACTTTTAGATCGCATATCTTATTGAATTCATCGTGGTCAGAAACGTCGAGTTCATTACAGAATAGTTGGTCAATCCATGGGCCACCAAATTCACCTTCAGGCAGACTAATGGCGTGGATAACCAGCAAGTCTATCGTGGTGTCGGCGGGTCGTTGATCACAGTTAGGTGAAGGTAGCTGACGAGCTTCGGCGAGCAACCCCGTTTGTGTGTCGATATGCATGAGGGTAGTGTCTAGTAACGGATGCTTTCTGTCGAGCGTTGGATCTCGGGTGGTGAAGTTTGCAAGAGTATGGATAAAAGGGTGAAGGGTAATGAGGATTGGTGTTGATCTCGGTGGTACTAAAATTGAAGCGATTGCTTTGGATCACGCTGGTGAAATGTTAACCCGCCGACGGGTGGATACCCCTGAATCTGATTACACAGGAATTGTTGGCGCAGTTGCAAATCTGGTATTGCAGCTGGAAACGGAGACAGGGAAAACCGGCAGTGTCGGGGTAGGGTTGCCCGGCGCCATAGCCCCGGGAACCGGCCTTCTCAAAAATGCCAATAGCGTGTGCCTTAACGGCAAGCCATTGCAGGCAGATTTAGAAGCTGCCCTGCAGCGACCGGTGAGGCTGGCCAATGATGCTGATTGTTTTGCCTTGTCCGAGGCTACCGATGGTGCAGCAGCGGGTGCTGCGGTTGTTTTTGGGGTGATTGTGGGAACCGGTACAGGTGGCGGTGTGGTGGTGCGTGGTCAATTGCTCAGCGGGCCCAATGCCATTACTGGTGAGTGGGGCCACAATCCCCTGCCGTGGCCGCAGCCGGAAGAATTACCGGGTCCTTCCTGTTATTGCGGTAAGTTTGGTTGTATCGAAACGTTTCTTTCCGGCCCGGGTTTGGCGTTGGATCATGAAACAGTTGCTGGCGAAAAGCTTGATGTGCCAAGCATTGTGACTCTGGCCGAGGATCAGGTGCAGCAGGGGTGTGATGCTGCTGAAGCGACATTGCAACGTTATGAACGGCGTATGGCAAAGGCGCTGGCTTCAGTGATTAATCTGCTGGATCCAGAAATTATTGTGCTGGGCGGTGGTCTTTCGAACATTCAGCGTCTTTATTATTCGGTGCCCAGGTTGTGGGGAGAATATGTATTTTCGGCAGGAGTGGATGGCGAAGTGGTGCGGACTCGATTGCTACCACCCAAACACGGTGATTCCAGTGGCGTGCGTGGAGCGGCCTGGTTATGGCCAAAGGTTGTGGCTAAAAAATGATGCCTGGTTGTTAGCAGGTTGATTGATATTAGAAACCATCATCAAGAAGGGTGTCATCCAACTTTGTATTTTTCAGAATGGCACCAGTGAGATCTGCACCGGTGAGATTAGCCCCCCGAAGATCGGCGTTACTCAGGTTTGTTAGACGTAGGTCAGCGCCCACGAGGTTGGCATTTTGCAAGTTGGCACCACTGAGATCGAACTGCACCAGATTGGCATTTTCCAATTGTGCGTTACGGAGGTCTGCACCCTGGAGGCTGCTAGCATCCAGACTGAGTAGCTGGCTAAGTCCCTTGCGGTCGAAAATAATTATCATTCTTTGATGCTCATGCACTAATTATGTGGCGGTCCGAGGACTCTTGTGCTTCGGCAAGCGCGGTTTCAGCCCGTTTCAGAACAACAGCAGCATTTTTATCGCGATGTGCATGTATCCTGGTGTAGCCACAATAAAGCGGGCAAATGTTTTCTTTGGGAATAACCGGGTGTTCCATTTGGTGCTTGCGGAAGGAACGGCACAGGCGTTCCAGACACGGTGCGGTGCCTTCTGGGCTAGCTCCGAACATGAGTAAAGCGAACTCGCCGTAATCCAGCCGTGCAGTGAGATCAACTTTTCGGGAATGTTCTTTTAGAGTTTTGCTCAGAACTTTTACCACCTGATTGGCCTGGTTCTGGTCGAGTTTTTCAAGGTTCGTAATCCGCATAAGGACTACGCACACTGGCGTGCCGCGACGGGCGAAGTCATAGGCGCGAGCGAACTCAATGTTGAATTGTCGTCGATTGGATAAGCCTGTGAGGTTGTCGTTGAGTTCCTGATGTTCTAGCAGTTGTTGTTTTTTATCGAAATTACGATTGATATGTGTGATAGCCGGAAACACTTCGGCCGTCTCACGCAGTCTGGGTGTAGTCAACTCTGCTTCCAGCGGTTCCCCTTCTGCCAGGCTATTGAGTAACGATTTTACCTGTTCAAAATCCGTTGTCATTGAGCGCATGATGTAGCGCACCAGGAATCCAATAACGATTACCGTCAATAACAGTGCTACGGCATTAAAAATGGCCAGGATCAGGAAGCTGGGTTGTAATCCATTGGTTGGTTTTGTCAGGCTGAGTTGCCAGTCAGTACCGGTAATATTTCCCAGACTTTTTTGGGCATCGCCTGGGTCGCTGGAGCTATCAGGCTGGTTAAAAAAGATGCTGCCGTAACCATCTAATAGACTAAGGCGTCCTACGGCATCATTCTCCTGATCCAGTAGCGGCTTAAGACTGTCTAGCCCAAAGCTGACAAACAGCATGCCAATTTGATTTTCGGCCTCATCATAGATGTGCCTTGTAAGATCAAAATGGATAACACCTGTAGCACCTGTATGAACAGCGGGTGATTTGGTGGCTTCGTGTTGGTTGATTTTAGACATGTCGGTGAGGCATTGCGGGGTTAGTCGTTGACCCGGTGGATCGCCCAGGACTTTGCCATCCGGTGTTAGCAACGTAACCCCCAGCGCCTGAGGCAGGAAGCGTCGCATTTGAATCGCCCAGGCCTGGGCGCCGACTTCATCTCTATGTTCCAGGATATCCTGTGTGGTTGGTTGCGTAGCAACGTGTTTGAGAATTTGGTTAAACAACGATAACTGCGTTTCAATAGCAGTAGCCTTGCTTACTAAATATTGAGGAAGCCTGGTATTCGAATCCTGATAATGGTCTTTACTCAGGCTTAGGTTGATCGCTGTAATGCCCAGGAACAGGAAGATAATAATTGATGCGCTGATATAGGCAACGAACTTGATGGACAAGGTGTATCGGTGAGGTTTCGGTTTCTGGGTTGAGGAGGACACAACAGATCCGTTATTTTCACTTGCCTGGTACATCTGACCGGTTGTCCTTCATTTAGGTATTTTGGTTGTTAATTATTGTTTTAGCTTGGGAGGTAATTCGGGTTTATTTTGGTTAGCTTATGGAACGTTTGCCTGAGCTGAGAAGTTCCATCTTTTAAAATTTCTGGTTACTTAACCGGGGCCAACAAAAATTCACAGCGAGTGATTCGTCATTCATAGCCCCACCATTTGGAGCTTAATAGCTGAAAAACCTGATTTTACGATATAAAGGACGCTATAAATATCATTATTCAGGCAATATATGGAATATTTCGGCTCGGTGAAACATATCTGTAGTAATGATATATGGCAGGGCTGATGGTTATCCGTGGGCTTTGGCTGGCGGGAACGATGGGGTATGCTCAGGGTATATGTATAAATCCAAGCGGAATAGTATGGAACAGTCTCGTCCCAGATGGTGTGTGCTGGCAGCATGGACAGTTAGCGTAATAATAATAACTTGCTCGGTAGGGGTATTTGCCGCTGAGGCTGATTTTAAGCGTCTGGATGCAGAGGTTGAGCGAGCTCTCAATGAGGTAGTGGTTCTGGGTGCCGACATGGCTGTCCTGGAAGAATCTCGCGAGTTATCTTCCCAAAATCAGCTCCTGGTACTGGTGTCTCTTGATCACAGTGATTTTTTTAGACTAGAAGCTATTCAGTTAAATATTGATAGCCGTACAGTCTCCTACCATCAGTATGAAGAGGCAGAGCTGGATGCTCTAATGAAGGGTGGTAGCCAGCGCCTGTTTTGGGACGACGTACCACCCGGCCGGCATGAGTTATCGGTATCCTTGTTTGGTCGTGTTCCCAATGATCCAGATTTTCAACGCGAAGCGATTCAGATGGTCATCACTGGCACAGGGCGTCGTGTCGTGGAGTTGAGAGTTGCTACTGGCACCAATCAGGCGTTTCCGGATTTGACGATCAGGGAATGGAAGTAATTTATGTTGTCTGATTTCGGTGTTATCACATATCGGTTCAAATTCAGTTGGATTCTTGCCACAGGCTTCCTGACAATGATGGCAGCCACTAATCCTATCGCGGCTGCCCCCATTGCCTGGGAACATATTAAAGATCCGCATGTTCGAGCTGCGCAATACGATGGTCTTATGGGAGATCCATTTGCTGCAATTACCCAGCTACTGGCGGATCAAAAACAGGGGCGTGTGAGAGATCAATCGGCTCAGGCGCAACTGGTGCTGGGCGGGATGTATTTGAGTTACGGTTCACATTACAAAGCCGCAGATATTTTTAAAACACTGGGTGAGAGCAATCAGTCTCAGGACGTACGCAATCTGGCCTGGTACAACCTGGCGTGGGTTCAGTATCAAGGAGGCCGGGGCCGCGAAGCGCTTAAATCTCTTCAGCGAATTAAGGGGGATTTGCCTGATGCAGCACAGCAGGAGCGCCTGTTGCTTTCATCAATGTTATTAATGGAACAACAGCGGTATGACGAGGCAGTGGTTATTTTAAAACAGTTAGGTAAAAAATCACTGGTTCAACAGTTAAGTGAGAAGTCGGTGTGGGCAACCTACGGACGTTTTAATTTAGGTGTGGCTTTGTTTCAGAAAGGACAGGTTGAGGAAGGGCGAAAGTTGTTAGAAGAGTTGGGGGAAATGCCCGCGGTTGATGAAGAAAGCCAATCGTTGCGCGATAAAGCTAATTTAACCCTCGCTTATGATTATCTTGGTAAACAGGATGCAGAAAAGGCTCAACAGTATTTCGTGAAAACTCGTTTACAGGGGCCGATGTCGAGCAAGGCACTATTAGGTTTGGGGCGCGTTTATTCTGCCCAGGATAAACACAAAAAATCCCTGGTTCCATGGTTGAAATTAATAAAACGAGACGCCAGTGATCCGTCAGTTCAGGATGCTTTGTTAGCAGTCCCCTTTGCTTTTGGGAAACTCAGTGGGTACAAACAAGCGCTGCAATATTATCAGGAAGCGTTGGATGTCTATAAAAAAGAGCTGGAGCAAGTTAATCAAGCTAAAAATACAGTCAATAATGGGCTGTTAGTCGATAGTCTTGCTCGCACGGTTGGTAGTCAAAGCAAAGACGACCAGTGGTTTGTAACCAGATTGCCAGATACACCGGGCGGTCGTTACTTATGGCAGCTATTTGCCACCCATGAATTTCAGGAAGCATTAAAAAATTATGCCCAGGTGCGTATGTCGTTGGGCAAGTTGGAACAATGGTCATCCGAAATCGATGACAGTAGTGATATGTCACCCCAACAAAAACGTTCTATGTCAAAACGTATAGTGAATCTTCAATCCCGATTAGTGGGTTTGGTGGACCAGTTGCGTGATCACCTAAAAATAGTGTCACTAAAAGAACTGGATAATAGGAAACAACGATTAGTAAGTTATGCCGCTGACGCACGATTTTCCATGGCCCAGCTTTATGATTATGCAGCCAAGCGTTGGGGGAATGGTAAATGAAGAATGTTTACCTCCTAATCGTTATTGCACTATTTTTATCAGCCTGTGCTTCGACAGAGAAACAGGAAACTCTGGGTGATTTGAATGATTTAGGCGAGCTCGATATTAAAATTGAAGCTGATGCCCCGGTCGTTGGTGCTCGCGATAAAGCCATGGACAATTATTGGGAGTTTATGGCTGGAGCGAAGGGGCGGACGCAGAAAGTTGAGGCTTTGCGCCGATTAGCAGATCTAGAAATGGATCGCAGTGAGGAACGTTTTCAAAAACAAATGGAAGTGTTTAGTCAGGGTAAAGGAGATGTCGATGCGGATGTGCAAACTTTAAAAGATATAACCTACCGTGGAGCCATTAAACTTTACGAGGATGCGATAAAGATATCAGGTAATGGCGCTCAAACAGCGGGATTGTTGTATCAGATATCAAAAGCTTATGAGCAAGCAGGTAAACAGAAAAAAGCTGTGCTTGCGTTGACTAATCTTTTGAGTATTTCCCCTGATGCGGTAAATCGAGATGAGTTATATTTTCGCCGTGGTGAGTTAATGTTTGATTTGCGTCAATTCAAGAATGCAGGGCTTTCATATAGCCAGGTAATGAAAACCAGCCCAGGCTCAGTGTACTACGATAAGGCATTAACCAAGCGAGGTTGGTCGTTATTTAGACAGGCGAAATATAAGCAGGCTTTGGGTTCTTTTCTTGGTTTGATTGACCGTAAATTTAAGAATGCAAGCAAGGACCCTGTTAGCGGTAAAGCTAAATTAAGCCGCGGGGATGCAGAATTGGTTGGCGATGTATTTCGTGCGGTGACGCTTAGTTTTAATGAAACGGGCGGGGCAGGCGCTATTAAGGAGCATTTTGAAAAATCTGGGCATCAAGATTATGAAATTCGTATTTATCAACAATTGGCCGAATTTTATGTTGATAAAGGCAGGGTAAAAGATGCGTCCGATACTTATACTGCGTTTTCTAGAGTATATCCTTTTCACGAAAAAGCTTATGTTTTTGATCTTAAGGCTATTGAAGCATACGCTTCTGCAGGTTTTGCCAGTACGCTTATTGAACTTAAAGAGAATTTTATAAAACGCTATCGTGTCAATGGTAAATACTGGGAGTATTACCAGGAACATGAAGATACGATTTTAGTTGGTTTGAAAAGTGCGTTGAGTAAGAACTCAGAAGATGTTGTCAGGCACTATCATGCGGCCGCACAGAAAAACAAAAAAATGGAGAGTTATCAGCATGCCTTTTTGCTGTATCGGCAACATTTAAAATGGTTTGGTCAAAGAAAAAACGCACAAAAATTGAATTTTCTTTATGCAGAATTGTTATTCGAGGCTGGTCAGTTTGAAGTGGCGGCTAGTGAGTATGAAAAAACCGCGTATCAGTATCGACGTTTCGGAAACAATGCAGAAGCTGGCTATGCAGCGATTCTTGCTTACGTCGAGCTAGAAAAAAAATCACAGGGAAAAATGAAGGAAACCTGGAGCCGTATGGCTGTGGGTAGTGCTTTGCGATTTGGTAAAAAATTCCCAGATGATAAAAGATCAGCAGGTGTGTTAACGAAAGCTGCCCAGGATATGTTTGCGTTGAAAAAATATGGTCAGGCGTCAGTAGCAGCCCGTCAGATTCTGGAGTTGTCTGGCGGACCTAAGTCAAATTCACGTCGCGTGGCGTGGAATATAATAGCGCGTTCCGAGTTTGAAAAGGGTGACTACACCCGGGCGGAAGTTGCTTATAAAGTAGCGCTTAGCTTGACGACTAAAAAAGATAAAAACAGAAAGGCATTAAAGGAAGGTCTGGCCGCTGCCGTCTATAAACAGGGCGAATACATGCGATCCAAGGGTAATCTGCAGGCCGCCATCACACAGTTCGCTCGCGTTAGTAAGGTTTCTCCAGGCTCATCTGTTGTTGTTGCAGCGAAATTTGATATTGCGACCAGTATGTTGACAGCAAAAGACTGGAAAGGCGCAACGGAAAAACTCCTTGAGTTTCGTAAGATGCATCCTAATCATTCATTAACTCAACGAATACCTGAAAATTTGGTTGTTGCGTACCTTGAGACTAAGCAGTACGTAAAGGCTGCAAGCGAGCTGGAAGATGTTTCAAAAAATAAGAGCAATCCGGCAGATAAGAGTGCAGCGCTTTGGCAGGCAATTGAGTTGTATGAAAAAGCAGGCGCTGACAACCAGCTAATAACCGGTCTAAAGAGATATGTAGGTACATTCCCGAAACCAATGGAACAGGCAACAGAAGCACGTCAAAAGCTGGCCGATATTTACTTGAAAAAAGGCGCAGAAAATGATCGCCATTATTGGTTGGGTGAAATTATACGACGTGATAAATCTAACAAATCAGAGAGTACTCCACGAACCCAATATCTTGCCGCTAAAGCAGCGTTTGAGTTAGCAGAGCCAACAATGAAATCGTTTCAAAGTATCAGGCTGGTTAAGCCTCTTAAAAAGAACCTGAAGCGTAAGAAGCAGAAGATGAAAGCGGCGGTTGACGCTTATACTGCTGCGGCAGATTATGGAATAGCAGAAGTTACGACGGCATCTGTCTATTGGTTAGCAGAAATTTATAATGAGTTTGGGCGAGAATTGATAGAATCCGAACGCCCAGCGGGTTTGTCTGGGGAGGAGCTGGAACAATACGATATTCTGCTCGAAGAGCAAGCCTACCCCTTTGAAGAAAAGTCCATTAATATTCATGAAACAAATATAGGTCGAATTGCAGGTGGCACTTATGATAAATGGATTGAAAAGAGTTTGGGAAAGTTAAAGAGTCTTAGTCCGGTGCGTTATTCTAAAGCAGAGAAGAGTGAATCCGTTGCACGATTTATTTATTATTAATATTTATTCATCTTCGAATCATCATATCAATTCGGCTAGAATTGCTAAGTTGTACACAACTATGCCCGGAGACTCGATTAATGAATACTAAAATTATATTAATGCTTGCCCTGGCTTTGATGGTGACAGGCTGTGTAACAACAGGTTCTGGTGGTCTGTCAGGAAAAGGCAGGGCAGCGGAAAAAGTACGTCCAAGCGTGGATCCAAAGGTTACGATTGCCTATGAGATGGCCTTGATTTCAATGCGTGCCGGTAATACATCAAAAGCTGAAAAACAGTTTAATAAACTTATCAAAGATTATCCGGAGTATTCCGGGCCACACAATAATTTGGGCATCCTTTATTATCGTGATGGAAAAATTAAAGAAGCAGTAATGGCATTTGAGAACGCATTGGAGATAAATCCGGATAGTGTTGTTAGTTTGAATTACCTCGGTATTATTAGCCGGGAGAAAGGTGAGTTTAAACAGGCGCAAGACTATTATGTGAAGGCCTTGCAGGCCGATCCTGATTACGCCTATGCTCATCTTAATTACGGTATTTTGCTTGAGTTATACATGGGCGAATTATCGGAAGCCCTGAAACACTACAAACGATACCAAGAATTGACTAAAGAAGAAGACAGGAAGGTAAATGGATGGATAATCGATCTAGGGCGAAGAGTAGAAAAATAGCTTTCTTATTGTTTGTTTGCCTGTTTATCACTGTAGGGGTGATTGCGAGCGTTTCAGCAGAAGACAGGATCGAACTTGATGGTACTTCCATAAAGGGTAGCCGGGAATTACCAAAGGTTCTATACATTGTGCCCTGGAAGAGTGCTCGCCTTGGAATCTTGTCGGTGAGTGCGGGTAGCAAATCGTTTGATACGGAAATGGAAGCCCTGGACAGAGACGTATTTCGTAGACAGGTACAGTACTATGGGATGCTTTATGGCGAGGCAGCTAAAGTTAAGTAAAGTTTGGCCGCTGGCTCTGAAGAAGATATGTGATGACCCGGTTTTTGGCTCTGAGAATGCATGCTGAGATAAGCGGTGCGATTAATGACTTAAATGTGAGTGTTTGGTGGTTATAACAGATATTGATAAAACGAATATCTGTTTTACAGAAATAATATTCAAGAAATGTGAAATCAATCAACAATTCGTTTTTGAACTATGACATAGTAAAGCATTGAATTTTGTCCAGAAATTTAGATTCTGGCACATATCGGCTCATGTCAAAACTGGTATATACAAAACAGTTGCAATTTAAGGAGAACTGTATGGATGTCTTTAACGCGATCGTAAAATTTTTCCAGGAGGGTGGGGCGTTTATGTATCCCATCATGTTGGTATTTGCGTTGGGCGCCGCTATTGCCATTGAGCGGTATGTTTATCTTACTTTGGCCAAGCAAAAAAACCGCAGTATGTGGAATAAATTAACCCCGTTAGTTAAATCCAGCAATTACAAACAGGCGATGGCAATCAGTAGCCGCTCGAAATCCGAGGTGGGCAAAATTATGTCGTACGGCTTGAGCCGTTTGCAGGTGACCAAGCGCCGTGATGACATAGAAATAGCGATGGAAGAAGGTTTAATGGAAGTTATCCCCCGTTTAGAAAAGCGCACACATTATCTTGCTACTTTTGCAAACATTGCTACGTTGTTAGGTTTGCTGGGTACGATCATTGGTCTGATTCAGGCTTTTAATGCAGTAGCAAATGCCAACCCCGCGGATAAAGCCGATTTGCTTTCTGCCAGTATCTCCGTTGCTATGAATACCACAGCTTTTGGTTTGATGGCAGCCATTCCATTGTTGCTGATGTTTACCGTGCTGCAAACCAAGACAACTGAAATAGTCGACAGTATGGAAATGGCAACGGTGAAGTTCCTGAACTCGATCACCGAGTATCGTAAAGAATCCGCACGTAGCGCAGACTAAGCGGAACGACTTCGTATGTCAGTTAGAAAACGCGTCAGACGTGCTCGTCGCAATGTGCCGGAGCTTGATGTTACCGCCTTTATGAATTTAATGGTGGTGCTTATCCCCTTCTTGCTGCTGTCGGCTGCATTTTCGCAATTCAGCATTTTGGAGCTTAATCTCCCGCCAGATTCGAAATCACAGGCAAATAAAGACCAAAAGAAAGTCCGTAATTTCGAAGTGATTGTGCGCAAGGATAGATTGGTTGTAGCGGATTCGATTGGTGGTGTTTTAAAGGTGATTAAGAAAGTTGATGGCAAGCATGACTTTACAGCATTGTCTGATCTTTTAGTGAAGGTAAAAACACGATACCCAGACAAGAAAGCTATAAGTATTTTGCTAGAGCCAAATATTGAATATGAGCTACTGGTTAAAGCAATGGATACGGTTCGCGAAGTTAAGGTGGTGGAAGTTGCATCAGTTGTAACAAAAGAACTATTCCCACTAATTGCTATAGGTGATGCACCATGAGTGAATCACGTCGCGCTAAACGCATGGTACGGCATCATGCCCGCACCAAACGCAATGCTACTTTGAATATGGTGTCCCTGATGGACATCTTTACTATCCTGGTGTTTTTCCTGTTAGTCAGCTCTTCATCAGTTCAGGATTTGCCAAGTGCAAAACAAATAAAGCTTCCTGAATCTGTTTCCGACCAATTGCCAAAAGAGACTGTGGTTATCGTTGTTGGAGAGAAGGATATTATTGTTCAGGGAAGAAGAGTCGCTTTAGTGTCAGATGTGGTGCTAACCAGTAATGTTGAGATTAAGCCGCTAAAGGATGAGTTATTACGGTTGGCTAAACGGACTGTGCGTAAGACAACCGTGGATGGGAAGCCATTTCCCCGTGAAGTTACCATTATGGGCGATAAAAAGATCCCATTTGCGCTACTGAAAAAAATAATGCTGACCTGTACCAAGGCAAATTACACCAATATTTCACTAGCTGTTTTGCGTAAACGGGATAAAGGGTAAACGGCTGTGACTGCGTTAGTTTATCGCTCATTTAACCTGCCCTGGACTCGCCTGCCAGAAGACGAAGGTAAATTCAGAAAAATACTCGCTATAACCATGGCGTTGGCATTTGTCTTTAGTGCAGGAATTCCGTTTATTTCTTTGCCAGAGGTGGATAAATATAAAGTTGAAGAACTCCCCCCTCGTTTGGCGCAATTATTGCTGGAAAAGCAAAAACCTAAACCAGTGCCTAAAAAAATAGAAAAAAAGAAAGAAAAGAAAAAAGAGAAAAAGAAAGAAAAGAAGAAAAAAGAGAAAAAGAAAGAAAAGCCCAAGGTAGACAAAGTAGCTGAAGCTCGAAAAAAAGCTGCTAGTGCCGGCTTGCTGGCATTTTCAGATGAGCTTGCTGATTTGCGGGATGCTCCAATAATAGCGCTCGACAAGAATAGGCGTCTGGCCAAAGGAGTGGCTGCCGCAAAAATTTCAAAAAGAAATATCCTGACCGCAGGGCCATCAGGTAGTGGTGGTATTGATACCTCACAACTTAGTAGTGGTGTTGGAAGAAGCTCTTTGGCGGGTCGTCAAACGACTCAGGTCGAAAGTCCTGTCGACATGATTGCCAGGGCAGGACCAAAGGTAAGTTCCCGTGGTGGGTCTGGTAAACCTTCACGAACCTACGAAGAAGTTTCTCTGGTATTTGACAGAAATAAGGGTGCTATCTACTCTTTGTACAGTCGCGCTCTTCGTAAAGATCCTACCTTACAGGGTAAGGTAGTGCTTGAGATCACTATAGCCCCATCCGGGCGCGTAACATCTTGCAAGGTGATTTCTTCTGAATTGAACAACAAGAAACTGGAAAGAAAATTAGTGGCACGTGTGAAACTATTAAACTTCGGTGCGCGCAGCGTGGAAGTAATGGTAGTGACATATCCTATCGACTTCCTGCCTTCCTGATCCTTTATTGCTGGTTTTTATCTTCCTGGTGATGGCCAGGTTGCCACAGTACATCATCCCCTCCCTGGCTGAAGTTCAGGAATCGAGCTAGCACAAATAAAAGATCGGAAAGTCGATTTAGGTAACTGATAGCTTGCGCCGAGACGTATTGCTCGCGCTTTAAGCTAATCAAACGACGTTCAGCCCGACGGCATATTGTACGTGCGACGTGACAGAGAGCGGCCTGTTGGCTTCCCCCCGGCAGAATAAATTCTTTTAAAGGTGCGAGTTCTTTATTGTATTTATCCAGTGAGGTTTCCAGTCGTGTTATGTCATCAGGTGTTAGTGTTTTCTGTCCAGGAATGCAAATTTCCCCACCTAAATCGAATAAATCGTGTTGTATGCTGGATAAAAAACCGCTTATTTCTGGAGGTAAAGGCTGTGCTAGCAGTAAACCAATAAAACTGTTGAGCTCATCTATTGCGCCAATGGCTTCAACTCGTAGGCTGTCTTTTTCGGTGCGACTGCCATCACCTAGTCCGGTGCTGCCGTCATCGCCAGTACGCGTGTAAATTTTTGATAAACGATGTCCCATGGAATTAAGCTTAGCTGTTTGTTAGCCGGTAGCTCACCGGTAGCTGGAGAGCGGTCGGGTGAAATGTGTTTTCACGGTTATGTTTAAACCACGAGGACAAAGGAATATTTTTGACCTTTTCAATGGCGGTGAGTGCAGCATTATCTAGCAGTGAATAACCAGATGTTTGGGTAAGATGCACATTGTGCAAAAAGCCCCGTTTGTCAATATGAAAACCGACCATCACGTCTCCTTGCCATCCTCGTCGCCGGGCGCGTGCAGGATAACTTAAGTAACGCGATAAACGGTGTTGTATTTCTCCCAGCAGAAAATTACGCTGCCTAACATCTGGTGTTGTTTGTTGTTTTGATTTCTTTATTGTTGTAGATGCGTAATTGTGTGCTGTGACCATGGTTTGGACAGGCTTTGTCACAATCGTTATTTTTTCGACTATTTCTTGTGTGGCTTTCTGTAATGGTTTTTTATTGGTAAGTTTTTCTTGTGTTGTTGTATTGTTTTTGATTTTGGTATCAGCATTAACAAGAGATATGCTGAGCTTGCTGTTTCCTAACGAAGCATGCGTCAGTTGATTTTGGCTGTTGGTTTGAAATAAAAACAGTAAACCATGGGCGAGAAAAGACAAAGCGATAAAGCCGATTAATACAGTTGATTTTCCCTGTGTAGTTTCTTTTGCTGTTCTCACGGATTGCTTCTCATCTTCAGTCAATAGCTTTGCGAGCTACTGCTATCAGTTTGCTAATATCGTGATGAAGTGAGAAACAGCCTGGTCGGTGGGTTTGAATCAGTTACTACTTACTCAATCCCCGCCCAGTCGCCCGCCGCAACACGATGTCGGTTGTCACAGGCCGGTCTCCGGGCTTACGAGTGAACAGGGCGAAACACCGTGTTTCTCGTTTACCGTTGCGGGGGCAGCTCTGGAATTGTCATTCTTTGGTTACTTTTACTTCTAGCAACTAGAACAACGCACCAGCTTCCCGTTTCATCCTCTGGAGTGATATCCGTGGGACACCTGAAACACGTACTCTTCCATGGTGATATTTTAACATTCAGTAAAGTTAAGAAGCCACCAGCTGCTAGGCGCGCGACCGCAGGACTAGTTACGCTAATTCAAGGGAGCGCAACAACGCAGCTGGTTGTTTATCTCTTTGCCCGAAGGGAGCCATCGAGATGCGCCATTACTACGTTGCAGCTCTTGCCAAGGGAACGCCATTGTCTGCGAACTGCGTCTTGTACTGACACATCTCGATGGCTCTGAATCCTAAAATATCACCATGGAAGAGTACCTTCACACTGTATGGTTTGGGATCTGAGACGTCAAGCACCCAAAATAAAGGCGTTTGGCTCAAGTTTTGTGACGTGGTTGTCGTTTTGTCGTATACATGTCATTAAAATAGTCAGTTAATGGGGAGCATCCCTCAGGAGGCAGTGGCGGAAAAATGCATCGTATTCTGGTACTTAACGCAAAAGGCGGCTGTGGTAAAACCACCATAGCGACCAACCTGGCTGGCTACTATGCCAGTCAGGGGCGCAGCACTGTCTTGCTGGATTACGACCCCCAGGGCTCCAGCATGCGCTGGCTTAGCCAGCGAAATGCCGAACACCCTTCCATTCACGGTATTGCGGCGTACCAACGGCGTCGGGATGTGACTCGTGCCTTTCAGATGCGCCTGCCCCCGGAAGCTGAGGTAGTCATAATGGATGCGCCGGCGGGTGTTTCGGGGCTTATTCTGGCCGAGTATGTGCAGCGTGTGGATAGTATTCTACTGCCGGTTTTACCCTCACCGATCGATATTCACGCCGCGGCTCATTTTATTCAAGATTTGTTGCTGGTAGGCAAGGCTCGGGCGGTAGGGACACGGATTGCTATCGTGGCCAACCGTGTTCGTGAGAATAATCTGGTTTTTAAAGATCTGGAACATTTCCTTTCTACTCTCAATTTGCCTTTAGTGGCAACCCTGCGTGACAGCCAGACTCATATTCGTGCTGCAGAGCAGGGTTTGGGCGTGCATGAGCTGGAGAATATTCAAACAGGCAAAGATCTGGAGCGTTGGAGACCATTGATCAACTGGCTAGATGAAGCTGCAGAATCGCTGGAGCCACATCGTATTTCAACAGTTATCCCAATCGCTACCGGATATCCTGGATAACGGATCATTAAATCCGGTTTGTTATGTGAACTGAGATATAAATCGGAACAATCGCATAAGCCGTGAGCATTTTATTCACGTAATGAGGGCAGGGTGCTCTCGTCACGCAGGCTAATAATCGGCCAGCCTTTGCTTTCTGCGTGTGAGGCCAGGGTCTCGTCGGGGTCTACGGCGATGGGTTTTGATACCATCTCTAGCAGGGCAAGGTCGTTGTGAGAATCGCTGTAAAAACTGCTCCCTTCCAGGTTTTTCTGGTTGGCTAAAAGCCAGCTTTCTAGCCGAACCACTTTTCCTTCACGAAAACAGGGAGTTCCCTCAACGAGTCCTGTATAAACGCCATTGATTATTTCCGGGTCGGTGGCAATCAAATGTTCCACACCCAATACTTCGGCGATGGGGCCAGTAATAAAGCTGTTAGTGGCAGTAATAATTAGCAGGGTGTCCCCGTTTTCACGATGTGATTCCAGTAAGTCTTTCGCTTTAGGTAGCATGACGGGTGCTATTTTTTCACGCATGAATTGTGCGTGAAGTTTAGTAAGGGTGTTAGGCTTTATACGAGTAAGAGGCTCCAGGCTAAAGGCCAGAAACTCGAGGATATCCAGACTGCCAGTCTTGTATTCTTCGTAAAAACGCTGGTTTTCACGTTCATAAAATTCTTTATTCACCAGTTGCTGTTCAACCAGGAACAGCCCCCACAGGTAGTCGCTATCATCACCCAGCAGGGTGTTGTCTAGATCAAAAATTGCCAGGCTCATGGGTTACACCTCATTGAAAAGTGAGCATATGATAACGAATGCATACGTGTGCGGGAATGATTTGGAGCATGCTCTTGCACACGCAGCAGCGAATGTGGAACAATCAAAGTCATAATTGGTTTTAAGTTGTTGATTGAGCACTTAATTACCAGGTAATTACAAGACAATGGCAAGACTGTGATTAAAAGACTGTTATTACAAGTTAGTGTGCAATGATTGATTCAGATGGATATCGACCAAATGTGGGCATTATTGTTAGTAATACCCAGGGTAAGTTGCTGTGGGCAAAACGCATTGGCCAGGATGCCTGGCAATTTCCGCAAGGCGGGATTCGGTCGCAAGAGACACCAGAAGAAGCTCTGTTTCGTGAATTGAAAGAAGAGATTGGTCTGGAGCAGCATCATGTGACAATACTGGGGTGCACCCGGGACTGGTTACGTTATGATTTACCTAAGCGTTTTGTTCGTCATGGTTCACAGCCTCTGTGTATAGGACAAAAGCAGATCTGGTATATGTTGCGTCTAGTTGGCGGTGATGAAGACCTGCAGTTGGACCTGGGAGATAAGCCAGAATTTGATGGCTGGCGTTGGGTGGAATATTGGTACCCGATGGAACAGGTGGTGTCATTCAAGCAGGAAGTCTATCAAAACGCTCTTGAAGAGTTGGCATCGTTGATCCAGGCGCCAGAGAAATAACAATCACCCTGCGTCCCTTCATGAATTTGGGCCGTCGCAGGCACTGATTTTGTCATGCGCAGCCCACGGTACAGGATGTGCCGGACATTCGTTAAAATACTCTTAATGAAATATTGGTTGAACTGTTGGTTAGGATACGCAGGAATTGCATATGCTGGATACGTTACGGCGAATTATACAAGAAGTTACCGTAGCCCGGGATCTGGATCAGGCCCTGGAAGTTATTGTTACGCGTGTTAAAAAAGCCATGGATGTTGATGTGTGTTCTGTTTACATGGTGGACAGGGAGCACAGGCAGCATGTTCTTATGGCTACCGATGGATTAAATGCAAAAGCCATCGGATTGGTGCGCATGAGGGACAATGCGGGGCTCATTAGTTTAGTGGGCACGCGGGAAGAGCCCGTTAATCTAGCTGATGCTCCAGGTCATCCCCAATATTTATATTTTCCAGAATCTGGCGAAGAACAATTTCGTTCATTCCTTGGTGTTCCCATTATTCACCACCGACAATTGCAGGGTGTGCTGGTGGTGCAACGACATGCAAAAAAGAAATTTAGTGAAGATAGTGTTACTTTTTTAGTCACTATTGCTGCGCAGCTTGCCGGTGCTATCGCGCATGCTGAAGCCAGTGGTGGCATTAGTGGATTAACCAAAGAAAATAAAAATAAAAAACGCAACACTGCTCTTTTGCAAGGCCAGCCTGGTTCTCCTGGTGTGGCTATCGGCACAGCGGTTGCTCGATTTGAGGTTGCTGATCTGGATAGCATTCCGGATCGTGCCGCGGAAGACATCAAAACTGAAGTTGCACTCTTTAAGAAAGCTGTAAAAGGAGTTCGTAAGGATATTCAGACCATGTTGAGTAGAATGAGTAAAGTTCTGCCAACGGAAGATCGAGCTCTTTTTGATGCTTACTTGTTGATGTTAGAAGGCAGCGCAATAACAGGCGATGTTGTTAAACGCATAAAAAATGGAAACTGGGCTCCGGGTGCACTTAGGGAAACGATAGCTGAGCATTTGCGGGCTTTCGATAAGATGGAAGATGCTTATTTACGTGAGCGTGGCGAGGACGTCCGTGATCTTGGTCGCCGTATTCTTTCCAGATTAATTAATGATGAACCACAGACGCCAAAAAAATACCCTCTGCGAACTATATTGGTGGGAGAGGAAATAACGGCTTCAATGCTTGCTGAGGTTCCAACCAAACGATTGGCGGGTGTCATTTCTGTACGGGGATCGAGTACGTCTCATGTGGCTATATTAGCGCGCGCCATGGGCGTATCTGCCGTAATGGGTATAGAAGATTTGCCAGTGGGTCGTGTGGATGGCCGTAAAATTATTGTGGATGGGTATACCGGTCGTATTTATGTGGATCCTCCTCGAAGGGTGCGGGAAGAATTTCGGCATTTGTTGCGTGAAGAGGAAGAGCTTTCCAGAGAGTTGCATGAGTTGCGTGATTTGCCAGCAGTCACGCCAGATAATATTGGAATTCCACTCTATGTGAATAGTGGTTTGTTAGCGGATGTGTCGCCATCGAGACGAAGCGGTGCGGAAGGTATCGGTTTGTACCGTACAGAGTTTCCCTTCATGGTTAGAGATCGATTTCCTGGCGAAGAAGAGCAGTTTAAAATTTATCGTCAGGTTCTGAAATCATTTTCTCCTGCGCCGGTGACATTGCGCACATTGGATGTGGGTGGTGATAAGGCCTTACCCTATTTTCCTATAGAGGAAGATAATCCCTTTCTGGGTTGGAGAGGTATTCGTATCAGTCTTGATCACCCAGAAATATTTTTGGTGCAATTGCGGGCAATGCTTCGCGCCAGTGCCGGATTGGGTAATATGAATTTGTTGCTCCCAATGATAAGCAGCATTGCTGAAGTAGATGATGCGTTGAGATTATTGCGTCGCGCATACCACGAATTGATTGATTCCGGTATTAGCATCAGCATGCCGCGTGTTGGTGTAATGATAGAGGTGCCATCGGCGGTGTATCAGGTGAGAGAGCTTGCCCGGAGGGTTAATTTTCTATCAGTGGGGACAAATGACCTTACCCAATACTTACTTGCCGTAGACAGAAATAATGCACGAGTGGCCAGTCTTTATGATGCTTTACATCCGGCGGTTATCCGCGCGCTACAACAAATTGTTGAAGGTGCTCGGGCAGAAAAAACACCAGTGAGTGTTTGTGGTGAAATGGCTGGTGACCCTGCAGCTGCTATTTTGTTGTTGGGTATGGGTATTGATAATCTTAGTATGAGTGCTGCTAATCTACCGCGTGTTAAGTGGGTAATACGTAGCTTTACCCGACGGCGTGCCCGTAGTTTGCTTAAGGAAGCGCTAACCTTCGAATATGCACATTCGGTGCGTAACTTTTTGAATGCGGCACTTGAGGATGCCGGGTTAGGGGGGCTGGTTAGAGCGGGACGTTAACGCATTTTTTATCAAAATAAAGATTGTAGTTCTACATATGTTTGTTCTTCTCCTCCTTCATCAAAACCTTTGGCGTAACCAAAACGTAAATAAACGGGTAACCAGTAACCAAGAGTTAGATCCATCGTCAGTTCTGCGCCTGCCCCACTCCGTAAAGGGGGGATTTTAAAACCCGCATCCCAGGTTTCACCCCAATTGTAGAAAAATTTACCATAAACTTGATGCAAGCCAATGGGAGGTGCCATGAGTCCGCGTTCTACTCTTGATAGTGGGAATAACCATTCAACCTCGGCAAGCGCCATATGGGTTCCTAAAAGGTCGCCTCGGCCTTTAGGGTATCCGTGTAAGGGGTATTCGCGCTGAGTAAATATTCTTTCCGTTGCAGCATAAGCAGCACTGTTTGGTCTCGCTGAGATGCTGGTTTCCCGTGTGCCACCAAGGCGGAATCGTTCAGGTGAGTTAGTGCCCCAGCCGACCACGCCGCGTGCAGAAATTACATGTTTTCCCTTCAAATCAAAAAACTCTTTCCAGTCTAACGTGAATGCCTGGCCTGTATGGTAGCTTTCCAGAAAATCATAGTCTTCAGCAATGATTTTGACCTGACGTCCATTGCCAGGGCTAATCGATATAGGGTAAATGTGGGTGGAGTTGTAACTAAGCGCAACTCCGGTTAGGTCATCATTAGTTGCGTTGAGTGGCCCGAAGTTAGAGCGAATATCTTTGTCTGCTTCTGTTCGGTGTATAACGCCGACATGAAGCAACCATTGTTGTTCATGGGTAAGGATTGGCCAAATTGCTTCAGTCGTGAAAGTATCCTGATTCCTAAAGCGTTCAACATCACCACTATTGTCAATGTAGGCGATAGCGCTTCGGGAAAGAGAGAATTTTAATGTTGGATCCCATCGGTCATATAGATAGTAAAATCGTCCTACATACCATTTGTTATCAGTATCATAGGCTGCAGTTAAAGTGTAACTATGACGCATGATTGGGTCTGATCCCCAGGTATTAATACCAATTTCATTCCGATTATCGGTAGTCAGGAAGTATGGATACCATGCGGTTGGTGTAATCCGTGAAAATGCATCGTAATCTTCAATTGAATTATTTTGGTGCGATTCTTTAAGAACTTTATTTGCATTTTTGCTGGAGGGCTTGATCGCATTAGTTGCTTTGAGTGGTTTATTGTTCTGGATGGCTGGCATATTAATAGGTTTATCTACGTAAAATAAATCAAAGCCATTTTTACCGGTAGCGGTGTAATATATTCCCTGTCTGTCCCCGGAGTTGTTATCGTTCGTTGGGGCCGGTGAAAAAGCACCACCGATTACATTACTAAGCGTGGTGATGTTTCCGTTAGCGAGATTAAATCTTTGAAGATTAAATACGCCGTTAGAATCCGCGCTAAAAATAATTTCCTGACCGTTGGCTGTGAACTGTGGTGTTGTCTCGATATTTTTGCTGTGGGTGAGTTGTTTCCATTGATTAAGG
>JAUWVK010000049.1 GCA_030617485.1 Gammaproteobacteria bacterium | reverse complement strand
GGTAACGACCACCTGAAAATTGTAGACGTTATCCCCATTGTCATCCTGTGGGGTATCAAAGTCAGGGGTGGTAAAGGTAATGGCACCGGTACCGGCATCGATGGCGAAAAATGATGCATCGGTATCACCAACAACAATGGGTGCAAGGGAATAGGTAAGGGTATCACCGGCATCCACATCCGATGCGGCGGCAGTCGCTACCACCGTGGTGCTATTTTCCACCGCCGTGAAGGTACCGGTAACGGAATCAATGGTGGGTGCTGCATTGGCTGTGTAATCAACAGTCAGAATCGGCCGGCTAGCGAAAACATTTTCATCTGATTGATAGAAGTCCCATGTGCTGGTGCTATCGCCAACTATCACCCAGCCATAATTAGTACCGCCATTGGACCATGACTGGAGGGTAGTCTCCAGCCCAGAAAAATCTTTAGAACCCGTAGCATTTTTTGGATTAACCAGCGAGCTATCGGCAACAATTGCGGCGTCCTGACCATCTGTTTGCACGCCCGCTGTTCCGTTACCGCCAGTGACAGATATGAAGTCGTTCCACGTAGAGGATTCATCCCAGTTTACCAACATGGCATGCATTGTCACATTTTCCATGCCACCATTTACAGTGCTGTTGCTGACATCAAAAGTCAACGTGGCTGAATTAATGGTTGAACCATATTCAATTTGATTTGCGCCCGAACCAAAAATATTATCAAATCGGATTAAGGCTTGTTTCTGAAGAGCCCCACCATCCACGCTGGCAGTTTCTTCTGTTCCTTCACTATTTGAGTCAGGGAACTGTTGATCGATTTGAGTATCCACAGTACCTGAATAAACAGCATCAACAACATTGACATCTTCCTGAAATGAAATTACGGGTAATATACCTACCCAGTTATTTTGTGTTTCAGAACTAAACGCAATGCTGGTTTCTATGGAGCCAATATTTTTTTCAAGTTCCCAGTCGCCACCAAGTTGCGCATTGCCAGTAATATCATCACTGGCGGCAACATCAGCGTCTGTTAAAGAGCTGATTTTTTGAATCAGGCTTAGGCCATCAGCTGAGCTGGCGACGTCACAGCCATAAAAAAGAATATCGGCATCTTCGTCCAGGACATTCTGCCAGAGAAGAAACTCAGATGAATAGGTATCAATATTGCTAAGTTCAAGCTGATCATTGCCTAGCTGAATAACGCCATCCTCACCATGAGTAATGAAATGTATAGCATCAATATTATCCTGAGATTGTAGGTAGTCTGTAATTTGGGAAATACCATCTAACTCATTGAGTAAAATAATTTCAAACTGGCGGTTAGTGTCATTGTTATCGACAAGGTCGGCAATGAGGGATTGATAATCAGGTAGGCTGGAATCAATGAAAACTAATTCTAGAGTAGGTTCTGATGAGACAGGTTGATTACTGTTAAACAGGGCAACTATTTGAGCAGCGTCAGTTTCTGCTTCAAGCGTGACGTCTGGTTCCCAGGCGGAATCATAAACAAGGCTTTCCACACCTGCGGACAGGAGTATGCGAGGCTCTAATTCCTCACAGATGTACTTCCTTTTTTTGCCTGTGTACTTAGTCATTATTATTCATCAAAAGATCTCAGTTAAATGGTGGATGCTTTTGATAATCCCTGTATTTGACCGTTTGAAATAGAAATATTGGGGTAAAAGCCAAAGCCAATATCAAATCTGAGGAATAAACTCCTCATCAAATAATATATCGTCCTAAACCACAGTTTCTTGAAATTAATCGGGCAGGTTATAATTTATAATAATCATACAAAACAGGGGGTTATGTGGAAACAGTGAGGTGTTTTTAAAGAATTTCAGCCTGACATTTGAGGCCACCAGGTAGTAGGTGATCTGGATTTGGAAGGGATAAGCGGACACTGAATGTGCCGCTAGGGGCATCAATGACTTTATCAACCACTGATACGGTGGCGATGTATTCCCTTGTGGTTTCAATTTCGGGTATCACGTAGGCCTCCATGCCTACTTTTATGCGACCAAAATACTCAACCGGCACAATTAATTCTACCTTTAACCGATCGACTTTTGCGATTGTAAAGATTGGCGTTGTCTCGACTGATTCGCCAGGTGAGGCTGTTCGGGTAACTATAATGCCGTTGATTGGGCTTCTAATTGTACGCTTATCTAGTGCCCGTTTGGATTTTGTGTACTCTAATTTAGCCAGTTGATTTTCATTCTGCGCTTTTTGTAATTCAAGTTCAGCCAGGGCGACGGCTGTTTCTGCTACATCTTTCTCGGATGGAGAAATAGAGTGTTTCTCATGAAGCTCAATGATTCGGGTTAATTTTCGTTTAGTGTACGCAAGGTTTATTTCTTTAAGATTTATTTCATCCTGGCGCGAAGCTTTGGCTTTGGATACATTAACAGCTGCTTGTTGAACGCTAGATTCCAGTCGCGCAAGTTTCTGACCTTTTTTTACATGATCGCTATCATCAACGTACACTTTGTCCAATATTCCATTTATTGGACTGCTTATATGAATAAGTTTGTCAGGTTGTATCAGGCACTCAAAAATAGGCATTTTGGTATTGGGGTTTAGTGAATCAGCCAGAGCTTCAATGGTTACTGTACTACTTACACCGAGCAGTAGAAAAGCAGACAAAGAAAATAATTGTTTTTTAAGTATGTTATACACTGAATCTTCTCAAAAATAATTGTTGTAGTGATTTATACCATTGTTGAACAAGAGGAGAGCTTCCATGGTCAAGGCGAACATATATTCGTTTGCCTATGTATTGAGATACGTCAATATCTGAATTATTATTAGTATCAAGTACTATTTCAATTTGTTGTATTTTTTCGAGTGATTTAAGGCCTGTCTTATCGAGCGGATCAACTGATAAATATCCCCCGCCATTTATTCCGAGTGCTGCGTTAGGTAATAAATGGTTTATTTTAGGCATAATTTGAGTAATAGATGCCGATATGGTTGTAGACATATCACCTGATAGCATGACATCAACCTGATTTATATTGCCCAGCAAAGCCATATCTTTTTGCTGAATAACGACACGGCCAGTAATGCTGGAAGAGGGGACAATGTAGGCAATAAAATCCCCTTTGATTAAATATTTACCATTTAGGTCATGTGGATCAGGAATGATAATTTTTCCATTTTCTGGGCTGCGTATAATCAACGCTTCTATTTCAGCGCCAGTTTTCTTTATGCTAGCCTGTATAGATAATATTTGTTCTTTAATAATTTTTGTCTGAACGCGATCATTGGCCCAGCTGGCTTTATATTGAGCATTTAAATCTTGTAGTTGTGCTTTAAGTACTTTTTCTCTGGTTTGTAGTATCGGGTTTTCTAAAGTCGCAATTTTATCTCCTTTAACAACAATACTCTCCGTATCTACAATTATTTTAGTTATAAAACCACTGGTATTGGCGCGTATTTTAGAATTCTCTGGCAACCAAATAACACCCTGGGCAACGGTGACCAGAGGAAATGGCAATATAAATATAATAACCATTAAACTGGCGACAACAGCGCTACTTGCAACTATTGCGCGCCGTCTATTGTGGCTATTTTTTGGGTTATTTAATACAAACTTAATGTGCTTTAAGACAGGGAGTAGTAACTGGTTGTAAATCATCCAGCAGCCTAATATAGCGCCAACCAGGAAAGCTTGGTCGGCAACAAGTAAAACTATGACGGAAAGAATAAACATGCGGTAAATAAAAGCTGTTGGCGCATAAAAAAGCAGCCAATAGCGTTCGTTTCGATTATGTAATGGTGACACAGGGTTCTGAGAATCAAGCAAATGACTCTGGATTAAATAACCTATATAACGATTGGATCGTGAGGCAAGGTTTGGGATGCCGATAGCATCTGATAATACATAATAACCATCGTATCGCAGTAAAGGATTGCCGTTAAAAAACAGTGTAGATACACCGGATATAAGCATTACATCATAAGCAATAGTCTTTACGAGTCCTGGTTCAACACCTAGCCATACAAAAAGCGCAATGCTAGCCATAAACATTTCAGTCATGATGCCTATAGCCCCTACAATAATACGTTGGTATTTATGGATAAAAGCGGATGCTCCTGAGGCATCCACGAAAGGGATAGGGATGAGTAATACTAAAATTACCCCTATTTCATGTACTTCGCCTCCCCAGTTTTTTACAGCAAAGGCATGACCTAGCTCATGGAGTAACTTAACAAATGGATAGAGGATAACTAATAAAAGTATATTTGTTGGCAACAGGGCTTGCTGGATAGCGTTACCACTTAACTCTGGCCAATAACTAATTGTGAGTGTAAGGGCTGCAAGCAAAACCAGGAACCATGCTGATAGTCCTATCCAGCTGAATATCAGCTTTACTCCATGCATGGAAGTTGTTAGTAAATCCTCCGGGTCAAATAGAGAAAAGCGCATAGAGATAGGGTTGCGTAAAAATGCTTTCCATCGCTGAGGGTTGGCTTTTTCAGCACGCTGATACAGTTCTTCAGTATCTGGAGTCGTATTTGTTTGCAATAAATCTATCTGGTGTAGCTGACCTAAAAGTTGCAGCAACTCATCCTGGGTGGGGGTTAGGCTGCTATTTTTGGATTTTAGGAATGCTTGTATGTCCTGAACGCTACGATCACCATTCATTAAACTAATAAATTTATGTGCGGCATAATCGAAGCGATGGTAACGGTTGGTCGCATGATCCTGATAAACGTACCATATTTCTCCACGATACTCTTGACGTTGGATAGATATGTGATCTCGCAGTTTTGGCTTTAGGTTTGCTATTCGAAACCATAAAGCACTATCACCGGAAGTACTGTCTATGTGACCGTCAATCATGGAACAATATACCAAAATATTAGTTTTATTCTGTCCATGGCTTTGTGTGTAATAATCCAGATCAAATTTCGATTACCGATTTCAATTTTTCCTACTCCCTCCATGCCAGGTTGTAATTGCTGATTTTTATTTTTTAATTTCGCTTCAACACGAAAAAATGTTCGGCCATTTTCGCTGGCGGATATAGGTGTAATGCTTGATACGGTTATATCGAGTCTTTTATCAGGTATTGCGGATAATGCGAGTTGACCTGTTTGACCTACTTCAATTTGGGATATTTCACTCTCATCAATATTTAAAATGACGCGATAGTCTCCCGTAGGCGATACCTTATACAACACATCGCCACGGGAAACTGGTGATCCGATTAATTGAGTGAGGTCACCCTCAATAATCATTCCATCTATAGGGGCAGTAAGTTGAAGTCTGGATAATTGTTCAGTCACCAGCTCAAGGTTCGCATTTGCCTGGCTGATTCTGGCATCAAGTATGTTTATTTTACTTCGGTCATGAGATGCCAGCGAAGATCGATATTTTCTTTGTAACTGCTGACGCTGACTTTTTAACTTGATCTCTTCCAGTTTCAAATCTTTGTCATCAAGGGTTGCTATAATGTCGCCAGTTTTTACAGTATCACCCGCACGTTTGTTAGCTGTTGCTATATAACCATCAACTGGAGCGGCCAGTATGCGCTGGATACTTCCCTCCATAATGACATTAGCTGTTACACGATAGGTGCCAGGGAAAAAACTAAAGAAAACTAAAAGAATAAAAAATGACATACCAAATATATATGCAGCAGATTTTTCATGGCCGAATATATTTATTTTTGTATTCTTAATATAATCCTTTGCGCGTCTAAAAATGCCACGTTGTTCCTGGTGTAGTACAAATAATAACGGGCCAATTAATGCTGCAATTTTTTCTGCATGTTGTACCACTGAAATATCAAAACCTTGTTTTTCAGGGCGCTCTAAACAAATTGCGCCAATAAATTGGCCACGATAACGCAAGGGTATGGTGCAAATATTCCGACCGCCCTGGAATTTGGCTAATTGCTGATGAGCAATGCTTATTTTTGGCTCAACATCATCACCCGCTGGTGGATATACGATGGTTGATCTTTCGTCAATAGATTCATCCATGGCGGCGGTTATATTACGAATGAGATTCGTTTTGCTATCAAAGCTGGCGTTATTTGATAATGCGGACAGCCCAACATGGTGGCCATTTCGTATGCCAATGCTGATACGGTCACATTGTAGGTGAAACGCCAACATGTTAACCAAATGAATGGCGGCGGCTGAAAAGTTCACCTGTTCTAAGCAGGTGATGGCCAGTTCAATTGCATCGAGGCTGCGTGGTTTATCGGAGTTACTCAGCAAATCTAACTGAGGTTTGTTGGGCACAGTTTTGGTGTTTTCGGTGGTGTTTTTGTTTGTATTCATAAAAACGTTCGGCGTTGAAATTTCCTGGCGACACTGTTCTTAAATCTGTGCTGTTCAGCAACTTATTTGACGCGCATGCAAAAGCGCATCTGATTTCAGATCAAATCCTGCTAACTCCTTATTAATCGGACAAAAAATGGGGATCCTGAGCGTAAACTCGGCTTAATTTGTAAGTGCTGGGTGTCATCGTGTGATGGCACACTGAATTTCGTACGAATGCTGTTAAAAAGATGATAAAAAACAATAAAATGAAGGTTATTTGTAAATAATTTATTAGGTTTTTATTCTGGTAGTTGTGGCGGTGGTTTTTAACGTTATTTCTGGTAATTTCCTGGAAAAGTGTATTTGTGACTTTGGGGGAGACTATCCGCTTAATATTCTTGGCCAGCGATCATGTACCGCATCTTCCATTTCAGGTTCGATTGTCACCACATAAATGCGCTGCTCATGGTGAATGCGTGCGATTAAGCCCTGTATCCATTGCCCTTTGGTCATTTCGTACCAATGACTGCGCCCCTCAATGTCTTTTTCCATAAAACTGTGTACCTGGAGCTTCACTGGTTTAGGAAACCAGCGATCCCAGCGGCCAGCATAAACAGACTCCAGGCGTGCCCAGCCGCCTAAAGGCAATTTTCCTAACTGATGCTGGCGACGCCCCCAGGGCAGTAATTGAATATCTCCTTCGCGTGTTTTGACGGGCAACGTGGCGCTGGGGTTAGGGAAGAAAACGCGTACTTCCTGTCTCTTATGACTATAAAGAACACCGCCACACATCAGTTGTTATCGTGTTGTGTGCGTTGCTGCGATTGTTGATGAAAGTGTTGCTGAGAGTGTCGATCGTCAGCCGCGGTGTCCTGAATAGTTTGGCGATGCCCAAAAGGTTTCCAGGCAGGGGCGATAACGTTTGGCATGTTAGAACGATTTAACAAGCGAGCTGGCGCTAACGTGAATTCACCATAGCGATTATTGATCGCATCCGTTACTGCATTGGTGTCGTCTCGTTTTTCCGTATTCTCCATAGATAAGTTGCCCATAGGTAAGTTATCTATAGGTAAGCTGTCCACAAACACATTATTTTCAAACAGTTCCAGTTGGGCGTTGGCGGGCCTGGGATCCAGTGCAGTGATTTGAACCTGATGAACTCCCTGGCCATGCCAGTGTTGTGTTAATACTTTTTGGCATAATGAACCGATAATGCGGCCATCATTAGTGGGAAGCATGCCCCGCATTTTTTCGCCAATCCAGCCCGTTTTTACGCGTAAACCAATGGAAAATACCTGTGCTGCCAAAGCATGGCGCCGCAAGCGTGCGGCAACTTTTTCTGCCATGTGCAATAAATACGTACGAATGATTTCGATGTCCCGTGTATTGGGCGGCATCACCTTGCCATGGCCAATGGTTTTGGGAGGAGGTGTGGTGAGCTGCAACGGCGCAGGGTCCGCGCCCTGTGCCATGTACCAGATACGCCTCCCTGGGTTACCAAAACGTTGCGCGATAACACCTATCGGTAAGCGCGCCATATCGCCACAGGTAATTACACCTCTTGCTGCCAGAAAACCACCAATGCCTTTATTGATGCCGCACAGCTCAGTCATGGGCACATCGTGCAAGCGTGCTTTGGCTTCCCACGGGGGGATAATCGTCAGGCCATCAGGTTTGTTCAGCTTGGCAGCATACTTGGCCGTGGTTTTATCGCCGCTCACACCGACCGAACACAATACGCCGGAAGCTTTGAAGACGATGTCTTTGGTGAGTTGTGCAATCTGCGCGGGGGAGCCCAATAAATTTTGACAGCGGGTGACATCCAGAAAGGCTTCGTCTACTGAAAATACTTCAATGTCGGGTGTAATGCTTTCCAGTGATGACATAATTTTGGTGGAGACCCTGGCATAACGCTGAGGACGAGCAGGAGATTGAATTAGGTCTGGACAGAGCTTGCGAGCTTCTTTCAGGCGCATTCCGGTTTTGATGCCGTAAGCACGGGCTTCATAGGAGCAGGTAATAATGCAGGTACCCGTCAATCCATTGGTAATGGCGACCGGGCGACCACGCCATTCCGGCCGATCCATTTGTTCAATAGAGGCGAAAAAGGCATTCATATCCACCAGGATGATGGCGCGTGCCCACGGGGTGAAGGCCGTATTCTCCATTATATTTTATCTTTAAAACAATAAGTTATGAGAGTTATTTAATGTTATCTATTGATAATTATTATTTGGCTAACGCGAGTTAAAACGCGGGTTAAAACACCAGTTAATAGGTTCGTAGCTGTCCCACCAGCACCCCCTGGATACGTACCTGGTGGGCTTCAAACACCATGGGACGCAGGGTTTTGTTTTCGGGCGCGAGTTCCAGCTTGTTGCCGATACGACGATGAAACCGTTTCAAAGTGGCACCTTCATTGTCGATTAACGCCACCACAATATCGCCATCGTTAGCCGTATCCTGGCGTTGAATAATGACCGTATCACCATCGAGAATACCGGCATCAATCATGGAATCTCCCTGAACGAGCAGGGCAAAGCGTCCGGGGCCGAGTAAAAACTCTGCAATATTCAGGCTTTCCTGATCTGGGATGGCTTCAATGGGGTGGCCTGCTGCAATGCGCCCCAGTAACGGGATCGTGAATGCCTGATTTTCGACCTCATCAATAAGCTCGATCCCCCGTTTACGGCCGGGGGTTAGATGGATCGCGCCAGCCTCGGCTAACGCCTGTACCTGTTTATGCATCGAGCCTTTAGAGCTGACGCCTAATCCCAGGGTAATTTCTGCCAGAGTCGGCGCAAAGCCTTCGCGGGCATAGTATTGGCGAATGAAATCGAGGGTTCTTTGCTGGGTGGGAGTAAGCATATTGGCTCCAGTTGGCTATCGGCTTTCAATAAGTTCTCTAAATGTTCTCTCTGAGAATAGAGAACATTGGGAGAACATTCAAGCCCAGATACGGTAGAAGCTGATATTTTTAGCGATATTTGACAGGGTTGTCTCAACTCACTATATTTAACCATATGGTTAAATATAGTGATACCCAGCTAAACAGTGTTTTTCACGCGCTTTCAGATTCTACGCGACGGGCGATATTGGCTCGATTAGCAAGTGGTGAAGCATTGGTGACCGAGCTGGCCGAGCCTTTTGAGATGTCGTTACCTGCAATATCAAAGCATTTAGGCGTGTTAGAAAAAGCCGGTTTATTACATCGACATAAAGATGGCCGCATACGACGCTGCCAGCTAACAGCAGGGCCATTAGAAAATGCAGCCGATTGGGTCAACTTTTACCGTCAGTTTTGGGAAATACGACTGGATTCATTAGCAAGATATCTGGAAAAGGGTGACAACAAGAAGCCTGAATCCGAGGTTAAATCTGAGTTAAAAAAACAGGATACTCACCATCATAAGGAGAAATAATATGGATGCAGCAACAGCCGTACAAAATTTTTCATTAACCATGAGCCGTAATTTTAAAGCACCGAAGCAAGCGGTTTATGACGCCTGGACGAAAGAGGAAGCATTAACATCCTGGTTTGCGCCTACTAGTGAAATGAGCACCGTAGTACATGAAATGGAACTTAAAATTGGTGGGAAATATCGAATTTCTATGATTGAGCCTGGTGGGACAACTCATGTTATTCACGGGGAATACGTTGCATTAAATCCGTATGACCAGATAGTTTTCACCTGGGAATGGGAAAGTGACGAAGAGCAGGTTAATTCACTGGTTACGATTGATTTAAGCGAAAATAATGGCACTACCAACATGATGTTGCTGCATGAAAAGCTGGCATCTCAGGAGTCCGTTGATTTGCATACAGAAGGCTGGACGGGCTGTGTGGCACAGCTTGAGGCTTTTGTTAACTAAATAGTTCAAAAATGATATATTGAGCGCTGTGTTGTTGATTTGCTTGAAGTACTAGAATTATAGGCGGGTAGCTCAGTGGTAGAGCATTGCTATTACTTGGCGATGGTCGGTGGTTCAATTCCCCCCCCGCCTACCAATAAACCCAAAAGCCCCACCTCGGTGGGGCTTTTTTGTGGGTGGCATATCAGGACAGCAGATAGCTTTTTATTTATTCAGGAACCATTCAGGTTTAGCAGCGCATTATCAATTCAACTTCACTCCACTAACAATTTTTTGCTGTAACAATAGACCCCGTCCCTATGCGGGGTTTTTTGTGCCTTGGTGAAAAGTAGCGGGGTAGAGTTGTAAGGTGGAAATTTCACTTACAGTTCACTTACTGTGTTAATTGAGGAAAGTGATGCTCTGTAAGTTATTGAATATGGTGGGCGATACTGGGATCGAACCAGTGACCCCTGCCGTGTGAAGGCTAAAATGACCCTTTTTGGATCAACAGCTTACACGATAAGTTATTGATAATATGTCTGTTATTGCCTGTTATTGCCTATTACAATCTGCTGGGGTAGGATGTTTGTGCACTTTATTTGCACTTCGGGACTACCCATGCCAGAGCTTATAACTCAGATCACAGTCAATTCTGCGAAACCCAAAGATAAACCTTACGATATTCGTGACACAAAGTTAACAGGTTTTCTGTTGCG
>JAUWVK010000086.1 GCA_030617485.1 Gammaproteobacteria bacterium | reverse complement strand
TTCAACCCCTCGTTTATCGTGTTGTTGCTTGCCTTTGGCCAGGCCGATTTCGAGCTTGGCTCGTCCACGCACCCAGTACAGCGCGAGAGGCACCAGGGTGTAGCCTTTCCGGTCAACGGCACCAATCAGTTTGGCTATTTCTTTCTTATGCAGCAGCAATTTACGCACTCGGGTTGGCTCGGGATGAATGTGGGTGGAGGCGGTTGCCAGTGGCGTAATGAGGATATTGGAAGCAAATGCCTCTCCATCTTTGACAAAAACGTAGGCATCACTGAGCTGTACGCTTTTTTCGCGCAGACTTTTGGCTTCCCAGCCCTGTAGCACAAGCCCTGCCTCGAACCTGTCCTCAATAAAAAAGTCATAACGAGCCTTTTTATTGAGCGCAATGGTGCTGCCGCCAGTTTTCTTTTTCTTACCCTTTGCCATGGGGCGGGATTATACCGGAAGGATTCAAGCTCTGTATGGCTTGTCGTTGAGAATAGCTTCAAACAGCAAGCGGTTGAGCTGGCCAGGGTTTTCGCCGACAATGTGGCTAAAAGGAATAATCGAGGAAGCTTTATGACAACACCTGGCAGCACTCCTAACGCACATAAGGACGAATCCATCCACGGTATGTGGTCGAATCGGTGGATATTCATCCTCGCCGCGACAGGCTCGGCGGTCGGTCTGGGCAATATATGGAAATTCCCCTATATCACCGGTGAAAATGGTGGTGGTGCTTTTGTACTGGTTTACCTCTTATGTATCGCCGTTATTGGGATTCCCATCATGATGGCAGAAGTCCTGTTAGGCCGTCGGGGCCGACAAAGCCCTATTAACACCATGAAAGCTTTAGCCAAAAAGGAAGGGCGATCTACCGCCTGGTCTTTGTTGGGCTGGAGTGGGGTGCTGGCCGGTTTCCTAATTTTGTCTTATTACGCTGTGATTGCGGGCTGGGCGCTGGCATATGTTTTAAAAGCAGGGTCAGGTGCATTTGCTGGCGGGGCAGCGGAAGATATCAAGGGTCTGTTTGGTAGCCTGGTTTCCAATCCGGGTGAGCTGATTTTCTGGCATACGTTATTCATGGTGATGACCATGGCGGTAGTCGCTCGAGGTGTGAAAAAAGGTCTGGAAAAAGCCGTACGACTGTTGATGCCTGCATTATTTGTCCTATTGTTGATAATGGTGGGCTATGCCATTAACACCGGTGAGTTTGCTCAAGGTCTTAGCTTTTTATTCAGTCCTGACTTCAGCAAGTTAACTGCAGATGGCATTTTAATTGCCATGGGACATGCCTTTTTTACCCTCAGCCTGGGTATGGGTGCCATCATGATTTATGGCTCTTACATGCCGCATGAAGCATCTATTGCAAAGACTTCCATTATTGTGGCGTTAGCTGATACGGCTGTGGCTTTATTGGCTGGCATGGCCATTTTCCCGATCGTGTTTGCGAATGGACTAGAGCCGGGGGCCGGACCGGGACTTATATTCCAAACCTTACCCATTGCATTTGGTTCAATGGAAGGTGGCACATTTTTCGGCACGCTGTTTTTTATACTGCTGGTCTTTGCTGCATGGTCATCGGCCATCTCACTGATTGAACCCGCTGTGGCCTGGTTAGTGGAAAACAAAGGCTGGAGTCGAATGAAAGCTAGTGTCGTGTGTGGGGTTGCAACATGGTTGGCGGGTTTAGGCACCGTATTCTCATTTAACATCTGGGCAGAGGCTACGTTGTGGGGTAAGACAGTATTCGATTTACTGGATTACCTAACATCCAATATCATGCTGCCTTTGGGCGGGCTCTTTATTGCAGTATTTGCTGGCTGGATTATGAAATCATCGTCGACTGCAGATGAGCTGTCGTTAGGTGAAAGCATAGCGTTTCCTTTGTGGCGCTTCCTGGTGCGTTTTGTCACACCCGTAGCCGTTATTATTGTTTTCCTTAACGCGATTGGATTTTTATAAATGCCATGTATCAGTAAAAGTGCTCTTGTTACCCATAGCGCAGCAGAGATGTTCGCACTGGTTGATGATGTGTCATTGTACAAAGAGTTTTTACCCTGGTGCGGTGGTTCTGAAGAACTGTCGCGTAATGAAGACGAAGTAAAAGCTTCGGTGACTATTTCCCACAGTGGCTTGAATAAAACATTTACCACGCTCAATCGGTTGCAAAAAAATAAGATGATTGAGATAAAACTGGTCGACGGGCCTTTTAAACATTTGCATGGTTTTTGGCGATTTGACCCTTTGGCAGAAGATGCCTGTAAGATTTCGCTGGAGCTGGAATATGAATTCTCAAATATGTTGCTTGGTCTCGCTATAGGTCCGGTGTTTAGTCAAATAGCCAATTCCATGGTTGATTCATTTTGCGAGCGTGCAGAGGTCGTTTATGACTGATAAAGAAGACATAATGATTGAGGTGTCGTATGCCTTGCCGGATACGCAGGTCATAATCCCCCTTAAAGTCTCGTCGGGCACAACGATAGAGCAAGCGATAAAACAGTCAGGTGTGTTGCTTACTTTCCCTGAGATTGATCTTGCTATAAATAAGGTGGGGATTTTCAGCAAACTGGGAAAACTTGATCGGGTACTACGAGAAAAAGATCGTGTCGAGATTTACCGCAAACTAATCGCTGATCCAAAAGAAGTGCGCAAACAGCGTGCCGCACAGGGGAAAAAAATGAAAAAGGGTGGTGGTGACGTAATAAGTGGATCGACCTAAGGTTAATCAGGAATCAATTAACGTTTCTTGATGCTAGTTTTCCTGACGTCAGCTTCAGCGGGAGGTGTTTCTCGAACATCGATTTTTGTTAAGTCATCGCCAGTAAAGTACAAAACAATGTGTGAGGACTGTTTTTCGCCCGTGTCACCCGCGACAAACTTATAGATATAATCCCAGCGTCCTTTATGGAAAGGATCTTCTACCAACGGAGTTCCCAGCAGCCTTGAAACTTGCTGTTTGTTCATGCCAGTTTTTAGTTTTTCCAGCATCTCCTGAGTGATAACATTGCCCTGCTGTATGTCTATCTTATGGACTGAGCAGGCGGCCAGCATAACAATCATACCGACGGTAATGATTAGGGCGCGCACCTGAATAAACCTGTTAATACTGTTGGAATTGGTCAATATAAATTTGGATATCATGTCTTTTAGTGTGATTCTAGTTTAAATGGGGTTGCTCAGTTGGGATACATTTGACAACTGGTTTCGACTAATTTTAACTGATTACTGCCATGGATAAAACATCAGAGCCAGAATGATGGTTGGGATGCACAATACGGAACAAAAATGAGCCTAAGCTACAATGTCATCAAGTAACGAACTCAAGGCTGCTGGGCTGAAATCCACACTTCCACGCCGTAAAATCCTGGAAGTCATGGAGAATAATTCCCCGCGCCATATGAATGCAGAGGATGTGTACCATCATTTGCGTGAATCAGGCGAGGACGTGGGCCTGGCCACCGTATATCGTGTGCTGACCCAGTTTGAAAGCGCAGGTCTGGTGACAAAGCATAATTTTGAAGGCGGGCACTCTGTTTTCGAAATAAACCAGGGCGAGCATCACGATCATATTCTTTGCGTTAAATGTGGAAAGGTTGAAGAGTTTCTGGACGAAGTTATAGAGCAGCGACAACGAGATATTGCAGAAAAAGCAGGGTTCGCTATGACCGATCACTCTCTTTATATTTATGGCATCTGTGCGGACTGCCAAAAAGAGGACGCGTAGGCCACCTTAACTCAGTAAGGCTATATCTTGGACTGTCTTCACACAGGCTTAATGCCGGCCCTAACGCCGGCCCTAATACCGCCTAAACAATAAATATTACCGAGTAAGCTCATCATCACGATAATGTGGGTCTGTCCAGCAGCGTGGCAATGCTTCTCCGGAAAGAAAGACTAAATCGGATTTAGTGTATGCCTCAGGGTCCTGAGCTTCTTCGCCTTCCTGGTATCGACCAACCACCTCATCGCAGTTTACATCGATCAGATTAATCAGATTGGCAATTTCGACCATATGATTACTGGATTTATCCTTTAGTAACATGACTTTCTCCTTTTTGGTGATCAATTCCTTTTGATAACGAGGCTTCCTTGAGCCTGCTATGAAGAGTATAGAGGCTATTCATGAATTTGCTGTGCACAATTAGTTTCCCCTGACTTACACAAGGGTTCTGAGGTATCAGGTGTTGGCTTTCAGGTGAGGGCTGTTAAGTTGTTTAAGGCTACACTCGAATGACTGCGTTGCAGGGAAAGCAGTCATTCGTATTAAAAGGATAAATGTATACCCAACTAATAAAGGGCCGAGTTATGTAGCCCTTTATTCGTCATCTGGCTACCGGTAGAAAAACAACATCAGCAAGGCCAGGAAGGCATATGGATAGGCTACAGTGGGTTTTGCCGCATTTGTAAGATATTCTTTTATTAACCCAGCAACTCCCTGACGATTATCTTCCCACTGTGAGTAAAGTTGAAAGGCCATGCTATTTTCATCTGTTTTGTTTTGTAATTCCTGCTCAATGTAAACAATCCTTGCTTCCAATCGCTTTTGAAATGTTTTCCAGATTCCATCCTGTAACCACAAAACAAGAATTAAAACTACAGCAATCCATTTATCTACAACATAGGCAATTAATAATGTACTGACCAATACACTAAAGAGCTTAATAGTAAGCGAAAATCTTTCGTACTTCTCAATGTCGCTGTGGATTATTGCCCACTCATTTTGTAGATCGTTCATTGCCTGCCTTATACAGTATTATCGCCTTGCCTAATATCTGCTTTGCAGCGCTAGCGGCGCATTAAAGTATTACAGCATTTGTAGCTCACATACTCAAAAGCAGACATTCAACAATATGAACCAGCCATTATAAGAAGCCAGGATTGCTGTCAGTGGAACGTAGTACTATGTAAGCGGCTGTTGACCACGCTCTATCATTTCCTGCGCATGAGAAAGTGTTTGTTCAGTAATTTCCAGACCACCCAGCATACGGGCAATCTCGTCCACGCGATCTTGTTCGAAAATAGGGGATACATCCGTAACGGTTTTTTGTTGCTCTGACTGTTTACTTACCTGTAGATGCTGATGTGCCAGTGACGCGACCTGCGGTTGGTGAGTAACACATAAGACCTGACGATTATCGCTAAGATTTTTAAGTAATCTGCCCACCACTTCAGCAATACCACCGCCAATACCCACGTCCACTTCATCAAATACTAGTGTTGGAATATTTCCACTACCTGCAGCAATAACCTGTATCGCCAAACTGATACGCGCCAGTTCACCACCGGAAGCTACTTTGGCTAATGGCTGTACGGGCTGACCAGGGTTTGCAGTAACTCGATATTCAATCCCTTCCAGGCCATGAATTGAAAGTCCTTCGATGGGTTCAAGAGCTATCTCAAATATTCCATGCGGCATGCCGAGCTGATGCATGTTTTCGGTTACAGCTACTGCCAGTTTTTTTGCTGATTGTTTCCGACTTGTAGAAAGTTTACTAGCTATTAGTTGATATGCTTTTTCGACTTCGCTTATGTCGCTGGTGATTGCTTCCAGTTGGATATCGGCTTTTTCTAGTATCGCGAGCTCCGCCTCAAGCTGTTCGTGCAAAACGGGTAGTTCTTTAGGAACAAGGCGATGCTTGCGTGCAAGGTCGTGAATGTATCCCAGGCGTTCATTTAAAGTCTGCAGTTGTTCAGGGTTGCTGGAGAGACCGTCGAGATAGTTTCGTAGTTCAACCGCGGCTTCTCGCGACTGAATAGCCGCCCCTTGCAACGTTTCGCAAACATTCGCCAGAGCAGGGTCTATGGACAGCAATTGCTGCATGTCGACCGAACATTGTTCTACCATGTCAGTCAGCGTATTCTGGTCATCTCCACTCAGCGCCTGTAAAACTTGCTCACCACCTTCACGTAATTGATTTTCGTTAGCCAGGCGGGCATGTTCGGTTTCCAGGTTTGCATATTCGTCGTTAGTGAAATCTAATTCGCGAAGCTCTTCGACCTGATAACGCAATAACTCTAGCCGATTATCCCGTTGCTCACGGCTGGCCTGTAACTCTGCTAACGTTTCAGTGAGCTGATGCCACTGCGAAAAGTTTTTGGCCATATCCGTTAGTAATTTTTGATGGCCTTTGTTGTGAGCACATGAATAATCGTCCAAAGCCTGGCGTTGCACGTCGCGCTTAAGCAAGGATTGATGTTCATGTTGACCATGAATATCCACCAGTTGTTCACCTAACTCGCGCAACATTTGCATTGGCACCGGGCGACCATTGATGTAACCCTTGGAGCGGCCATCTCGGCTGACGGTTCTGCGAATCAAACACAGTTCATCATCATCAAGCTCATGATCAAGAAGCCAGTTTTGCGCTTGCTGATGATCACCTATATCGAAATCAACACTGACTTCTGCGCGATCAACGCCCGCACGAATAGCGCCTGTATCAGCACGATCTCCCAGCGCAAGGCCCAGAGCATCAAGCAAAATAGATTTACCTGCGCCAGTTTCACCGGTGAGCACGGTCATGCCGGAAGATAAATCGAGCGATAGCTCATCAACGATTGCGAAATGTCGAATGTGAATATGTCTTAACATGATTGTTTTGTTTGGAAATTACGGCAGCGATTATGACAATAATAGACTTACAGTCGTTTACCCCAGTGCAACTTGGCTCTCAGCAGTTTGAAATAATTATAACTTTCCGGGTGAATCAA
>JAUWVK010000060.1 GCA_030617485.1 Gammaproteobacteria bacterium | reverse complement strand
GACGGCCATTCTTCTCACCATTATAGGTGTCAGGAGCGAGCTTCCTGGTGTCCCGCATGGTTTTGTACTTTCTGCGCTCGTTATGACGGTTCCATTTTTGCTTGCTTTGGGGCTGCGGATACGCTTTCAGAGCATGATTGTTGATAAAGCACATATTTTCGAACGCCCGAGATTACAGTTTTTCCTTGATTTTGGTTTGTTTGTTTTGATCGGAATGATGACGTTTGCTTTTCAGCTGTTCTATAACGACGTTCACATCACATTAGCCAGCAAGCTGTTTTTTGGTGTTTTGATTGTTGGGTATTTTGCCAGTATGGATATGTCCCTGGTTAGGGAGCGAAAGGGTTTTGATAATGATAAGCCAATATACAAACATGATTTTGAGGCTGGTTCTGTTACCCATGGGTTGAGTTTATTTTTAACGATTACCGTATTGATTGCTATAGCTGCAATAACAATGTCTGGCTACAGCAATTTAAAATTAGTCGAGTCGATGGACTGGACTGAAAAACAATTTCTCACGGCATTTCTTACCGATGCATTTTTTGTTTTATTTATCGTGGTGAGCTTGACCTTGCGTTTAATTCATACGCATTCTGTAAATCTACAACAATATTTTGATATTCAATTGGCGGTGTTACGTTTTGTGCATGATGGTGATTATCGAAATTATGTGCCGATAATAAGCCGTGATGAATTTGGTTTGATCGCGAAACAAACCAATTTGATGATTGATGAGTTAAAAGAAAAAGAAAAAATACAGGCAACATTAGGGCAGGTGGTTAGCCCGGATGTGATGAATAAATTGCTTACAAAAGATACTGATTCATTGAAGCATGGTAAGCAACACAATATGGCTATATTGTTTTGCGATATACGTCAGTTTACAACGTATGCTGAAAGTATCCCTCCCGAAGAAGTGTTGCTATTTTTAAATGCTTATTTCACCAAAATGGCTGACCTGGTTTCAGAACATAGCGGTGTCGTTAACAAATTTATGGGGGACGCTATTCTTGCTGTTTATGATTACGAAAGCTGTGAAAGCCCATCAGAAGATGCGTTTATCACAGCTATGGATATTCTTGAGCATTCAAAAGCAATAGTGCTAAGCGATGACAGGACGATTGAGATAGGGATTGGCATCCATTATGGGCCAGCAGCAGCAGGCGTGCTGGGGTCAACAGACCGTTATGAGTACACCTATATTGGTGATGCGGTTAATACCGCGAGTAGACTTGAAGGCTTAAGTAAACGATTAGGTCATCAGGTGATTGTGTCATCGGACGCATGGGAAAGATTGTCAGAAAATTCCCAGTCCAAGTTGACGGATTTGGGTGAGCACAGAGTTCGTGGCAAGAATGAATTGGTGCATATATACGGTGCGGCAAAAAACGGCTAATTGCCAGAATGCGGCTTTATTAGTGCAGGTTTATTAGTAATAAGTAAGCGGTGCCTGTGCGGTTTTTGTTAGGCAGATTGGCCCATTGTGAGCTCACGCAGCACAAAGTTCTTCAAATCCATATCGAATGCATTCGGGTCAATTACCTTGGTGATTTCCAGAGACTCTATATGCTCACCATCCTCACCTTCTGCTTTTTCCGCTGCCTCATTTATCATTGCGATATTGACGATTCTAGGTGGCAGGAAAGTCTGATTCTTTGCATTTTTAATCAGCATCACGCTTGGCGATAATCTGTTCTTCTCAGGGACAGTAATAACGATACCTGATTCACCTGTGCTTAACCGTACAGCGCTTCCAATAGGATAAATCCCCAGACATTGAATGAATTGTTCAACAATGGTCGGGTCAAAAAGGTCGTTGCGCCATTCGTACATGTGTTTTAACGCATCAGAACACGTAATTGGTGGCTGGTTGGCAAGGCCTGTAGTTAGCGTATCGTACATATCAATAACGGCGACAATTTTTGAGAATAAGCCGATGTCATCACCACTTAGTTTGCTTGGGTAACCGCTTTCATTGGAGCGTTCATGATGGTGTTGGGCAACGCTGATGGCGCTATGTGTTATGCCGTTAACTTTTGCCAGCATTGCAGCACCAAGATCGCAATGACTGTGCAATATCTCTTGTTCTTTGCTGGTTAGATTGCCACGCTTATTTAATATCTCATCGGGAATTTGTGTTTCACCAATATCATGAAGCAAGGCTGCAACGCCCAGCTCATACATTTTTGTTTTATCGAAACCAAGGTGGCGAGCAAAAGTCAGGCTTAACACACAGGTGTTAATGGAGTGTGTTTCAAGATTTTCATTGGAGGCTTTTATGTTGCTAAAAAGGGTTAGCGTGTTGGGGTTTCTGAATATACTGTCAACAAGCGGAGTGACTGAGCTGCTGACCTCGGTCATAGAGATATTTTTACCCAGACGGGTATCGCCAAAAAATTTATTTACCTGTATTTGAGAATCCTTGTAAACCTTTTTGGCATATTCATATTCTTCTTCAAAGGTTTTAACGTAAGGTTTAGGTTTTCGTTTAAGGTCAAGTTCCATCTTGGGTTCACTTGCCATCACCGACCCTTTGGTGATTGGAACTTTACTTTTTTCAATATCCACTACAACGTACTTACAGAGTTCTATAAGTTTGTTTAATTCGGCTTCATTAGTGATGCGAAAACCCTGGAACAAAAAAGGTGTTTCAATCCACGGACGATCCAGCTCAGAGACAAACATGCCTATGGCCAGATCTTTTATATCAAGTTTCTTTTTCATGTTTTCACAGCGTTATGTATAAGCCCGAATGGGGCTATTTATCTGATCATTATCTCACATTATAGTTTCGGCGTGGGATGTGGAATATTAAGTAAAATTTGTACAATATTCAGTAATTTGGCAGCAATTTAGCCATTGATTTAGGATGGTTCTATGGTTTAACTGATTGTTGTTAATAAGGAAAAATATTTGGTCGTTGGTTTTCCAAATAAAGGAGTCTGATAGATGATGGATACGGTGGTAGATTTTCTTCGCCATGGAGAGCCTCAGGGGACGAGCACCTATCGTGGTAATGGCGTGGATGATTTGTTGAGCGAAAAAGGCTGGTCTCAAATGTGGAGCGCAGTGGGGAATGACTGCCCATGGGATGTGATCTTTTGTTCTCCTTTATCTCGATGCAGATTGTTCGCTGAGGCGTTGGGAGAGAAACACTCAATTCCCATAAGGGTGGATAACAGGCTCAAAGAGGTGGGGTTTGGTTCCTGGGAAGGGAGGGAAAGGGCAGAAATTCAGCAAAATAATGCGGATGAGTATGAAGCTTTTTATCGAGATCCAGTAAACCATCGCCCTGAAGGTGCAGAGCCTTTGGGTGTGTTTTTTCAGCGGGTGGCCTCCGCTTATGATGATGTGGCTAAAAAGCATACGGGTAAGCACATATTGATAGTGACGCATGCAGGGGTAATCAGGGCCGCTATGGCTCATGTCCTTGGAATCTCCCCAGAAGTCGCCTATCGAACTCTGATTGCTAATGCAGGTGCCACGCGTTTTCGGCTAGCTGGAAGTAATGCGGGTCTTGAGTTTCATAATCGTATATCTTTTTGAAAATATTGAGCTTTTCTTTTACCCTTCTTTCCTGAAAATTGAGCAATAAAGCCCATAAAAACACCATGGTTGACACTTGATGCTAATTTAGGCATTAATACAGGTGATGATAAGAAAAGATTATCTTATCACGTTATATTATATAGGGTTTTTACTGATTTTTTAGGGGATGTGTTATGAAATTATTTGTTCAGCTGTTATGTGTGGTTGCGTTAAGTGTGCTTTATTCATCGAGTACATGGGCGGAAGAGGGGCATTCTGCGAAAGGCGTGATTAACATGATTAAATTAACAGACCGTAAGTTAAATATCTCACATGGACCGATATCGGGATTGGGAATGGGCGCAATGACCATGGATTTTAAAGTCTATGATCCGGCCATGCTTGATGAGGTTAAAAAGGGGCATGCGGTGGCTTTTGTGCTTGAAAAAGGCAAAGGTGGAAACCTGGTGATTGTGGAAATAGAAGATTTAGGGTTGGCGAAAAATTCGTCAGGCGCTAAAGGGGATTCTCACTCTCATATGCATTGATTCAGGAATTATTTAGGTTGGGGCGAGTAAAGCGTTCTTTCCGTTAGTTCTTTATCATGTGGAAATATGGTGATGCAGGCTGACAATATTACTTGTCTCAACTTGCAAAAAATAAAAAGCGTTAACTGTTTGGTTGGCGCTGGATACTTAATTTAGGGGAAACATAATGAGATTATTTTGCCGTATGGCAATGCCTGTAATGGGCGTTGCTGGAGCTTTATTCGCTGTACCTTTTTCAGCTGTAGCAGCAGATGATGAACATGCCGGGCATGATATGTCAGGCCACGACATGTCAGCTATGGATCACAGCAAACATGATTCAACCGCCGGGCAACATATTCACCATGGGCATGGCAAAGGTGGCTTTATGTTTGAGTACAAGTTTATGCGTATGACCATGGATGGCTTGCTCGATGGCACAGACAGTGTGAGTACCCAGGACATTTCGGGCGCGGCCATGGGTATGCCGCCGACCAATAATATGAATACACCCTATATGATGTCACCCACAAGTATGGATATGGACATGCATATGGTGATGGCCATGTATGGCTTCACTGATAATTTTACCCTAATGGGTATGGTGAATTATTTATCCAATGACATGGATATGGTCATGCACATGGTAATGGCCAATGGTATGCCAATGACGAATCCGGACGGCTCGCCGATGGATATGTTTGGCTCAATGGATACCAGTGGTGTTGGTGATACCCGGATTGACGGTATGTTTAAGCTGGATAATAGCTGGACGGCCAGTGTTGGCTTGAGTATTCCTACCGGCAGCATCGATGAAAAAGTCACCATGACCATGACTAACCCGGTTACTGGTGTGTCTTTCACAAATGCTGATATGCAAGCCCCTTATGCGATGCAGCTGGGGTCAGGCACCTACGACCTTATTCCTTCAATAACGTATCAAAAAGGGTCAGGGGTTTGGACCTGGGGTGGGCAGGCAAGTTATACCTATCACATCGGCGAAAATGATAACGACTATGCCCTGGGGGATATTGTTGAAGTGACGGGCTATGGTAAATATTCTGTTAATAAGAATCTGACTTTGTCTGGTCGTTTGGCATATAAAAACTGGGATAAAATCGATGGTGCTGACTCAAATATTCCGGCAATGATGGTAATGATGGCACCAACAAACGATACAGATGCAACCGGAGGTAAGCGTGCAGACTTGCTGGTTGGCGTTAGCGGACACTTTGCTAAATATCACATGGTAAGTCTTGAAGTGGGTGCGCCCATTTTACAGGACCTCAATGGACCACAGATGGAAACCGACAGGATAATATCCATTGGTTACCAATACATGGCAATGTGATTCTTTTAAAATCAGAATTGTGATGTAGTTTTACGAAGTTGTTTTGTTGTAGATTTATTTGCGCGTGGAGTTATAGGAAGTCGTAGTGGAAGTTGTACGAAATAAGCTGATGTCAAAAGCTGTTGCCTGGGTGGTGATGCTGCTGCTCAATGTGGCGGCTTTTGGCGTTTGTGTGTCAGCACCTTCATCTCGTGTTTTGCTGGGAGCAGAAAAGGGAGAGGAAGAAGGATTGTCGCTGGTTGCTGCTGAACATTTGGCACTAAGTATTGATCACCTGATTTCACGTGCTGGTGCAATGCAAAAAAGTTTTTCTGCCCGCGCAGTGGCTGCCGATACGCTGCCAGATCCGAAGCTTAAACTTGGTATCGTCAATGTGCCAACCGGGTCATTTAAGCTTGATCAGGAACCCATGACACAAAGCGTTATTGGTATTAGCCAGGTTTTCCCTCCCTCGGGCCTTACGCAGGCAAAAGCCAATCTCTGGAACGCATTATCTGATGGCCAAAAAGCTGTCTTAAGTGACAGGAAGTTTGAGGTGAAACGCCAGGTACGGTATGCCTGGTTCGAGTTATATTTCCAGCATAAGGCTCATGAATTAGTGGTTGAAAGTGAGTCTGTTTTTGAGCAATTGGCTAAAATCACTCAATTTCAATACCGTGCGGGTCGTGGCAACCAGCAACACGTGGTGCGTGCTCAGTTGGAGTTGAGCCTCCTAAAGGACAGGGAGATTGCAATTGAAACAGACAAGGAGCGTGCGCTAGTTGGCCTGAAAAAATGGATTGGTGCCACGGAAGGAAAGCTTTCTATGAGTTTTCCCGAGCTACCTCCTGTGCCGAATGTGGCTATAGCGGAGGTTTCATTGAGCCAGCATCCTGCTCTGAGGGCCGTAGAGTCAGGAGTGCAAGCGGCCCGTCATAATGTGAAGGCGGAGGAGTCTCGCTATAAGCCATCCTGGATGCTGGATGTAACGTATGGTGTTCGTAAAGCTGATCTAGACGATATGCTGACTGCAGTAGTAAAGGTTGATCTGCCATTTTTCACGGGTTCACGACAGGATAAGCTGGTAGATGCTGGGCGTGCCACTCTTATGGCGCGGCAGAGCAGCGTCAGAGAGAAGCACAGGCTTTTGTTGGAGAAACTTGATCGTAGTAGTACTACATACCAGCAAATAACTGAACGCCTCAGATACTTTGAGTCCATGTTATTGCCTCAGGCGAAACAAAATACGGAAGCAGCACTTAATGCTTATCAATCAGGAGTTTCAGATTTTGGTGAACTAGTCCGCGCAAGATTAACCGAACTGGATAGTCGGCTGAAGCATTTACGATTGCTGGTCGATCGTGCAAAATCCAAAGTGGACTTGCTTTATCTTGCCGGAGGAATGGTTTGACTGGTTATCGTAAAAAAACGAAATCATCGGGTTATGGCCTGTGGGTTGCTGTGCGTTGGTTGCGTCTGATCGTTAAATCAGATGAAAATTATCCCCCGAGTGGTTTTGATAAAGTTCTTCAGTTTACCGTTGCTGTTCTTGTGGCGGCGGTTCCCATCAGCTTCTATATAGTCCAACCAAATGATCAGAGGTTCGCTGTAGCAGATATGTTGCCGTTGCAGACGTCTGAAATATTCCAGTCGAATGGTCCTTCATTTAATGCCCAAAAAAATAACAAAATTCCAAAACAACTTGTTTCGATAAAGAAAGAAGAGACGACGAAGAAAGAAACGGCGCTTGATCATGCGCTTAAGCATGTTGATCCGAACTATGTTTGCCCTATGCATTCAGAAATAGTCAGCAAAGATTCTGATGCAACCTGTCCAATTTGTGGCATGGATCTTGTGTTGCTGGAATCTGGTGGTGAATCTGGTGTGGTTTCACTGTCGCCAAATGTTGTCAATTCATTGGGTGTGCGTACAGAAATTGTCAAAAGAAAAACGCTTTATCGGCGTATCGATAGCGTCGGTTACGTTTCTGTAGACGAGAACAGTATTCGAACGGTTAACCTTAGAACGGAGGGATGGATCGAACGGTTAGCGGTGAACACTGTGGGCGAAAGAGTAAAAAAAGGTCAGTTGTTGCTGGAAGTGTATTCCCCAAAACTGGTAAATGCGCAGGAAGAGTATGTTCAGGCTAAAGCGCTAGGGAATGATGTATTAATTAAAGCCTCAAGTGAACGATTGCGAGCTCTTGGCGTTTCCAAAGCACAAATTCGGCGGTTGAAGACCAAAAAAAATGTTCAGCAGAATATTAAAATATATGCTTCCCATGATGGAGTTATTTCCGAACTTAATGTCCGCGAAGGAATGTTTGTTAAGCCGTCCAAAGCATTAATCAACATGGTAGATCTTTCTAGTGTGTGGCTGTTGGCAGAGGTGTTTGAACGACAGGCGGATTGGGTGAAAGTAGGTCAGCGAGCAGAGGCCTATTTACCTTATTTACCGGATAAAACCTGGGAAGGTAAGGTGGAATATGTTTACCCTAGCATTGATCTAAAAACTCGTAGCCTTAAAGTACGGTTACGGTTTGATAATCCGGATGAGCAACTGAAGCCTAATATGTATGCAAACGTAAATCTGTTTGCCAAACCCAGGCGCAAGGTACTTAGTATCCCACGTGAAGCGCTGATACGTACGGGTAATGAACAGCGGGTTATAGTCGATATAGGTGATGGAAAATTTATGCCGATGAAAGTACGTGTTGGAATGGAAACAGACACACGAGTGGAGATATTAAGTGGCCTCGCAGAAGGTGACAAAGTAGTCACATCGAGTCAGTTTCTAATCGATTCGGAAAGTAGCATGAGAGCAAGTTTGTCCAGGCTTGGCGGAGAGTAATAGGAAAGCCAAGTATGTGTTACCTGTTTTCATGAAGAGCGAAATATCGCGCTATAACATATTGTGATTACCCACATAATACGGTGGTCAATCCACAATCGAAGCCTTGTGCTTATTCTTACCTTTATCCTGCTCGGGATTGGTATATATTCTGTTCGTAATAC
>JAUWVK010000172.1 GCA_030617485.1 Gammaproteobacteria bacterium | reverse complement strand
GCCATGACCGAGCTTTTCGGCGGTTTCCCCGCTGAGTTTTATACGACGTACAATGAAGATTATCCCCTCGATGAGGGTTATCCTACGCGCAAGACCCTCTACAACCTTTACCACATCCTTAATCACTTCAACCTGTTTGGTGGAGACTATCTCTCACAAGCCAGCAACATGATTGATCGTCTGCTCAGTGAATTGCACTAGTATCAAAAAAAGCTATCAAAATAACCATCATAGCTATCTCGATTTGGGCTGATGCGCCTATGGCAGTTACACTAGGGCTCAGATTTCAGGAGTAGATTCAAATCCAATGCCCACAATAATTATTCACAGTCCTAATTTATCCGACGATCAATCCAGTATTCTCGCCAATAAACTTGGTGAACAGCCAACACTCTGCGACCACCATTACCGTACTCATAATAAAACCCCCATTACCCTGGAGGCGTTAGAAACTTTACGCGCTGAATTAATGCTCGATATTAACCAGTTACCTGATGGTTTTGACGCCGGCTCCATCAAACTACTGATCACCGATATGGACAGCACGCTCATCAACATCGAGTGTGTAGATGAAATTGCAGATTTCGTGGGAATAAAGCCACGAGTCGCCGCCATAACCGAAGCGGCCATGCGTGGAGAAATTGATTTTGCCACCTCGTTAACACAGCGAGTGGCTCTACTGAAAGGTCTCGACGTTTCCGCCCTGGAGCGCGTATATAACGAACGCCTACAACTTAACCCCGGGGCTGAAACTCTCATTGCGGGACTTAAAACTGCAGGAATTAAATTAGCGCTGGTATCTGGAGGATTCACCTTTTTTACCGAACGTCTTAAATCACGCCTGGATCTCGACTACACGCTGGCAAATGTTTTATCGGTAAATAACAATAAACTCAATGGCAGTGTAAAAGGTGACATAGTGGGGGCAGAGGCCAAAGAATCCTATCTGCTAAAGCTATGTGATGAATTAAACATTAAGCCTGAACAAGCCATCGCTATGGGTGATGGCGCCAATGATCTACAAATGCTCAATTTAGCGGGTCTTGGAATTGCCTATCATGCCAAACCCACAGTACGAGATAAGGCAGATGTTTCTTTCCAGTATCGCGGTCTGGACGCCGTGCTGGATTTTTTATCAATATCGTAACTAGCGTCGACAATAAACGAGAAGTTATAGTGAACAAACGTATTTTTATTTGGAGGCTGGCCACTCAGCTGAAATATTTTAGCCTTGTATTGATCGGCTGGTTTTTCCTGCACACAAATGCGCTCGCATTACCTTTTGGTACTTATGATGCTCGTACCATGGCGATGGGCGGAGTAGGTGTAGCAACAGGCGTCCGTACTGCTGCATTTAATAACCCGGCATTGTTAACTACAGCTGACGAGGTTCATGAATGGTTTTTGTTATTGCCCACTGCTGGCAGGCAACTGGATGATTCCGATAACTTAAAAGGTAGTCTAGCTAATTTCAAGCAAGCTGCAGACACTCTGGAGATAACAAATAATGCAGCCAACCAAAGTGTCGTACAGGCAACTCTTGACGCCATCAATAGTAGTCAATACCGGGAAACAAGAAACATCGCATTCATGTTAGCAATACCAAGCCGCATTCTCAGTGGCGCAATATTTTTAAATTCCTACGAAATTTCAAACGTACAGTCAGTCATCGGTGGTGACAATCTTTCAGTTTTACCCCCAACCTACAATTCAATTCTTGCTCATCGCGGCGTCCGCATAGTTGAAAACGGTGTTAGTGCCGCAAAAGCTTTTGATGCGGAAAGCGGCTGGATGGAAAACATGGCAATTGGCTTTAGCGCTAAATTTTTACTCATCGAAACATATGGGTATACCGAATCAATACGTACCGCAGATGTAAAAACTGATAACAGTCAGGGAAATAATACTGCGCAATTTGCCATTGACATAGGCGCCTTTAAAGAAATCGGCGTTTGGAAAATTGGTCTGGTAGCAAAAAATCTTATTCCGGGAAGCTACGACTACGGCATAACGGATGATAAATTTAAAATCGAGCCACAAGTACGCGTGGGATTCGCATATCAAAGTCGTCGCTCAATACTGGAATTCAATATTGACCTGACCAAAAATCAGCCTGTAGGTTTTGATGCCGCGTCCCAAATCGCTGCACTCGGGTGGGAATGGTATCCCTCTCGCAGCTTTGCATTACGAACAGGTTATAATAGAAATCTCGTGGAACCCGAAACAGGTTCTATTTCATCAGGGAGCGTATCAGCCGGCATCGGCTTACTTTATAGCGGAGTACATTTTGATATCGCTGGCTATACTGGCGACGATGGCAATGGCATCTCCGCTCAACTTGGCCTTCAGTTCTAAACCTGGTTCTGTTTTAACTATCCGCCCATAATATTGAAATATCCCTGTTGCATCGTCTTACACACATAGTCAATCTGATCGAATCCTTCTCGGAATGGAGTGGCCGTGTTGTTTCATGGTTAGTACTGGCGATGGTACTGGTTATTGGTTACGACGTGGTCATGCGTTATTTATTCTCAACCGGCTCAGTTGCCCTGCAGGAATTAGAGTGGCACTTATTTGCGCTACTATTTTTACTGGGCGCGACCTACACCTTTAAGCATGACAGCCATGTGCGAGTTGATATTTTTTATAACAGCCGACACATGAACAAACGCCGCCGCGCCTGGGTCAATTTACTGGGTGGCCTGTTTTTTCTTACGCCCTTTTGCCTGTTGATCATCATGAGTTCCATTCCCTTTATAACCAACTCGTTTGTTATGGCTGAAGGCTCACCAGATCCCGGCGGTTTGCCGTGGCGTTTTTTGCTTAAGAGCGCCATCCCGTTAGGTTTTTCATTATTGTTACTACAGGGCATCGCCCATATGTTGCGTTCCGTTGTCTATTTAATGGAAAAAGATAACTGATGGAAGTCTGGGCACTGGTAATGCTGGCGGCAGCCGTCGCTTTGCTTATGCTGGGTTATCCGGTGGCATTTACATTAGGCGCAGTGGCATTA
>JAUWVK010000152.1 GCA_030617485.1 Gammaproteobacteria bacterium | reverse complement strand
CTTCTGGCGCTCGCCGGTTATGGCTTCGGATATATCGTGTTCAATTTGTTAACTGAAAATCCGCATCCCAGCCTGGTGGTGTGGACGGGTTTTAATTTTTCACTCACAGCAATGGCCATCGCTGGTTTTTATACTGTGCCGAGTAAATCTGGAATGGCGTTAGCATTATTGGCGGTGGCGATTTGTGCCATGCTGGTGGTGGCCACACAGGATTTTCTGATGGTCTATGGTTTACCTATTATGGCCATTCCTTTTGTGGTTACCACTCTTATCATTCTTAGTGCGCTGGGGAAGCGTTACGGACTTGCCCAGCCCTGGGTTGCACCGAAGCCTGGCCTGCCAGAAGTTAATTATGATCGTGCTCGGTTGGCTCAGGTGCGTAACGGTGAATTTAACAGTGTGTCTTTGCTGCCGCCATTTTTTGGCGCCTGGGAAATTTACCAGGGTTTTGATGGTCCGCATACACACCAGGGTCAATGGCGACATGCGCTGGATTTTTATATGACAGAGCAGGGTCAAAGTTTTAATGATCGCGGTGCAAATCTGGATGATTATTTTTGTTTTGGTCTACCGGTAATTTCTCCTGCACATGGCGAGGTAGTGCGGGCTTTCGACAAACTACCTGATAACACGCCTGGTGAGGTGGATGTCAAAAATAACTGGGGAAATTTCATCCTTATTCGCCTGGAAAGCGGTCTGCATGTTTTGTTGGCCCACCTGCGCCGGCACAGCATAAAGGTGGAGGAGGGTGATCATGTCGCACCGGGTGATCAACTAGCGGCCTGTGGTAATTCAGGGCGCTCTCCCCAGCCTCATGTGCACATGCAGGTACAGCAAGAGGCCAGTTTGGGTAGTGCCACAAAACCGTTTCATCTCACCAGTGTTTTGATCAGTGACGAAAAAGATCAGCTAGAATATCAGTTAGTGGCCCGACCACTGGAAGGCCAAAGTGTGCAGGCTGCGGAACAGGATGAGCAGCTTTCTGCGCAGTTACATCTACCGGTGGGTCGAACACTGCGTTACAAAATTACTGCCTTTGGTGAAGGGCAGGAAAAAGGTGAGAAGAAGGAAGTCGAATTGCATGTTGAGCTAACGTTGCTGGGCCAGTTTCGACTCGTGAGTGATAGCGGAGCCAGTGCCGCGTTTGAAGAAATCAATGGTGTGCTCGCTTTTTATGATCGCCAGGGCCCTAAGGATATATTGCTGGACAGTTGGATGTTGGCCAACGGATTAACGCCACTGACTGACAGTGCTCACCGGTGGCGCGATGCCCCATCCGCTAGTCTGTTGCCGTTATCTATTTTTCAATATGTCTGGCTTTGGTTGTGGCGGCCTTTGGGTTGTGGGTTAGAAACAGTTTATCAACGCCAGTGGGATAACGAGAGTGGTCATTGGATACAAAGCGCAGAGCACAAACTATACTTTGGTGGACAGAAGTTGTCAGCAGTGACGGAATCTGTTCTGGATCCTGTCTATGGTTATGTACGAATAAAGCTTGAGGTGGGTTCGCAGCAATGGCTGGCAACACTGGTGGACACGGGACAGGTTGCGGATCAGGGCGTGCCTGGCTGGAGTATGGATATGACTGAGGGGTAACCGTGATGAAAGACTTAAAAACAATTATTGTGCTCGCGACATTATTGCTGCCTGGTCTGGCCTGGCCAGACGGTGACAGGTATTCAAAAGGTGGCGTAGAAGTTTTGCAGAAATCCTACAGCGGTTCTGACTATTACAATGATTTGGCCGGGTTTGGCGTTTATATCGCTACAGACTATCTTGAGGAAACATCATTTGTCGTAGGGTATAACTATAACAAAAGACAATATAAGTCTGGTTTAACAGGTGCGCCCAGTGATATGAGAGAAAATATTGTTTTCCTGGGTGCCAGCGGTAATTATTTTCTGGACAGCTTACCGGGCAAGCTAACATTGCGACTCGATGCTTATGTGGGACAGGATAAATACAATGATTTTACCATTACTGTGCCAGGTTCCCCCATGGGTGGAGGCACACAGAATGTTTCCATAAAGGATGAATTTACGGTTTTTAATCCAGCGGTAGCCTTTTTAAATTACGCAAAAACATTATATCTTGACCTTGGGTTCGCGTATTCGACTCATAAATCAAACGATAGTGCAAACAATAATATTAATATCACGCACCCCAAAAAGAATATTATTGTAGGTGGTAGTTCAACGGATGACCTTACAGTAACTCAATGGACGCCAACCATCGGTTTTGGGTTTAATCATGCGGTAGATTGGTTGCAATTCCGTAGTTACTTGATTAACTATTCATCAAGTAATCGTGTTGATTTTAAAGATTCGACTACTGCGCTAGAGATGAAATGGATCCATTGGTTTTCTTCGGATCCTTTTCTAGGTCTGGAAAGCGCCAGTTTTATTTTGCTTACTGGGGAGCGTATTTATGCGGTAGATAGCGATAGCTACTCATTGTATAACTTTGCAGACATGCAAAAATCCAGTTTCTCCGTAAGTGCGAAATGGAAATTAGATGACCAGTTAAACTTAATTATTCAGGCTGGTCACGAAAATAATGAAGATATCGTAGAAAACAATAATTACAGCAGCAGTTATTTATACGGCCAGCTGTCTAAGAGTTGGTAAAGGGTATACGTGATGAGCATCCGAATGTTCCGAGTTATTGGCATTTTTATTATTATACTCACCAACAGCACAAGTTGGGCAGCTATGGATCCGTGGACTGAGAGCTACCGGCTGGAAGCTTTGTCTCAGTATGATAATGCAGCTAAAACAATGAGTCTGGTAATTAAAGATAATCCTGGAAATGATTTTGCTGTCTCACGCCGTGGTTGGTTGAATTATTTGCGTGGAAAACATAATGAATCAATTCGTGATTATCAAAAAGCTCTTGAAATCAATCCAAATTCCCTGGACGCACGCCTTGGGCTTCTATTACCGCTGCTTGCCCAACAACGCTGGCGCGAGGCTTCCTCGCATGCAAGCAAAGCATTGAAAATTGCACCATGGAATTATTATGCGCATGTGCGACTGATGATTAGCGAAGAGGGCGAAAAAAAATGGGGTGCGCTAGCAAAGCACGCTAAAAATGTGAATCAACGATATCCCAGTGATGCCACAGTGTTGGTTTATCTGGCGCGGGCTAATGACTGGATGAAAAAGAACAAAGAGGCACGACGTGCTTATGAGAAAGTTTTGGAACGTATCCCCGGCCATATTGAAGCAACACAATATTTAAGTCGATAGTTAGGTCAAAGCAATGAAGGCTGAGGGTCAAGTTAAAGTTTGGGATATAGGGGTTCGTGTATTCCACTGGTCGCTCGTTGTCCTATTTTTTATGTCCTATGTGAGTGGCGATGAAGAAAGCCTTCTTCATGTTTATTCAGGGTACGGAGTGCTGGGGTTGGTTGTTTTTCGTATTGTTTGGGGCGTTGTTGGAACTAAGTACGCAAGATTTAGTAACTTTATTTACAGTAAAAAAACAACCCGTCTGTATGCAAAGTCATTGCTCACTGCCAAACCTGTCCATTACTTAGGCCATAACCCTATCGGTGGCTGGGTGATAGTGGTGCTATTGATATTTTTGCTTGCCACCAGCTGGAGTGGTCTTGTGCTATATGGCACTGAAGGTCATGGACCTCTAGCAAATCAGCAGGTTTCTATTGTGAGTCTGGCGCACGCGAATGGCGATGAGGATGATAGTGAAGGTGATGGGGGAGACGAAGTATGGGAAGAGATTCATGAGATTTTTGCTCAGATAATGTTACTGCTGATTTTTATACACATAGGCGGGGTTCTTGTTGGTAGCTTAATACATCGGGAAAATATGATTAAATCAATGGTGACGGGTTATAAAAATAAAAAGGGGCTTTGAATTAGTGTGGTTTCCCAGTTTTTGACTAT
>JAUWVK010000176.1 GCA_030617485.1 Gammaproteobacteria bacterium | reverse complement strand
GGTAAGATGCCGCCCGCACTCACGATGATGGCATCATTCTCGATTTCAATTTCTTCACCTTCCTGATCCAGGATCACTTTATCTTCGGTGATTTCTTTGGTGTTGGATTTCATTAGTGTAGTGAGTTTTCCAGCCGCTACCGCAGCTTCAACTTTTTGCCGGTTTTTTTCTTTGGCACGAGAAAAAGCTTCACTGCGATATGAGATGGTAACGTGGGTGCCGGGTTCATCTGCAATACTGGTGGCGGCTTCCAGCGCACTATCACCACCACCCACCACGAGCACCTTCTGGTTCTGGTACTGTTCAGCATCAATCAGCCGGTAAACCACTTTAGGAAGTTCTTCGCCGGGTACACCAAGTTTGCGCGGTGTGCCACGTCGGCCGATGGTCAGCAATACATTCTTGGTTTTATATTTGTCTTTACTAGTCGTGACGACATAACCATCTCCATCCGGTTTGATGGATTCCATGCGTTCATTACAGTTTATTTTCAGGCCTGTGTCGGCAACCACTTTTTCCCAGAACGCCATTAATTTTTCTTTGGTGGTTTCGCGGAAATTAACTTTACCGATAATGGGCAGTACTGCGGGTTGGGTCATGACGACTTTGCCACGAGGGTAGTGTGATACGGTGCCGCCCAGTGATTCCTGTTCTATGGTGACCGCGCGAAGCTTGTGTTGCATTGCACCTAATGAGGCAGAAAAACCGGAAGGGCCGGCGCCGATAATGACCACGTCGAGCTGCTCGGAATTTCCGGGGCGTTTACTAATAGTTTCCATTGCCTGTTTTCCCTGGGTGACGGCGTTGCGAATTAAACCCATACCGCCCAGTTCACCGGCAATGAATATGCCGGGTACATTGGTTTCAAAGTCAGGTTTTACATTGGGGATATCGATACCGCGTTTCTCGGTGCCGAATACCAGGGTAATGGCATTAACCGGGCAGGCTCTGGCGCAGGCGCCGTGACCAATGCAGTGCGTCGGATGAAGCAGTTCTACCTTGTCATGAATAATGGCAAGTATGTCACCTTCCGGACAGGCCTTAGCGCAGGCGTTGCAGGCAATGCACATGTCGCGATTGATTAATGGGTGGAGGGACGCAGGTTCCGTGAGACCAGATTTTATGTTTTCTTCCCGCGCAGCAATGTGTTGATGGCTTTTAGCATGTGAGCGGCGAACTCGCCAGGCCCAGATTAGTATCACCGGCACTATGTACACCAGATAAACAAGGTATTGGCCTAAGTTGTCAGTCAATGGTGTCGCATCCTTAAGGGTTCAGGCTCGATATGATATGGAACCATTGTTAATAATTACACGTTTACGTGGCGGAATTCCCTGATTTTATTCGGTATTTACTTAAGCAAGGTTCTCGCGGGTCGATTATATCGTTGAGTATAACGCTTGTTGTAACACAGGTATGGCCTATCTTCTTGAGTTATATGGCGAATTTGTGATCAGGTTTACGAATCTGCCCCTCCTGGAAGAGTGTAATTTGTCCGATCTTGTTCAAGATAGGTTAGGTCAAGGTAAGTAATAAATCGTGGGGTATATGCCCCTGGTTAGCATAAATAATCAGTGAAATGGGATACATGTAAAACATGACGGAGCAGTTGGTTACCGCAAGTGAAGCGATTGATATGGATTCGAACGAAGCTTTGAAGCAAGACTCTATTGCTCAAGATAGTCCTACAGCCAGCAATGATGGCCGTCCAAAACTCGACATTAAAAAACTGGCAAAAAAAGCTGAATTATTTTTAGCCTTTGGTCTGATATTTGTGATGGCCGCCATTTTTATCGTTGGGCGAATAGTTTGGGATGAGCGTTATTACGTAGCAGAGGAAGGACTTGGTTACTGGCTGGGTTTGGTGGGCGGTGTGATGATGTTGTTTGCTCTTTTATACGGCTTGTTCAAGCATGTACCTGCCTTGCGCGCCATTACTGGAATGAAGCGTTGGCTTCAGATTCATATATTCTTTGGTGTGGTCGGACCGTTGTTGGTTGTTTTTCATACCACGTTTCAATTGGGCTCACTCAATGGAACTATCGCCTTTTTTGCGATGGTGATGGTGTATTTAAGTGGCATTATTGGCCGCTTTCTCTATTCGAAAATTCATTATGGACTGGGTGGCACCAAGGCAAAACTGGGCGATGTAAAAGAGTCGTTAGTGACATCGGGTCGGCGTATTAAATCCAATCGGCTGGATCGGTTTACGGAATCAGTAATGGCTCACCCTGCTAGCTTTATTGGAGCCTGGTGGGATTTGATGGCCTTTGGTTGGCGTAGTCGTTGGTTAACATTTCAATTACGTCGTGACATGAAGCGTAAATTGACTTCTATGGCTAAACGCGAAGGCTGGGAAAAGGAGAAAATGCACCAGCATCGAAAAGCGTTTGGGCAACAGTTAAAAAATTATATGTTCATGCTCAGGAAGGTCGCTTTATTTAGTGTCTATGAGCGCTTTTTTTCATTCTGGCGGCATGCCCATGTGCCGTTGCTCTACCTTTTGTTGTTTAGCGGTATCTTGCATGTTATTGCCGTTCACATGTATTAGCGGGCTGTGAAAATTCTCATGCGGCACGATACTGCGTTAAAATTTTCTCACACTCGCCTGAGAGCTTTTCAGCAACCTGCTAATTGGAATAGATAAATGGATGTCAGTATTAGCGCATGGGTGAAACAGTTTTTTTTCATCACATTTATTCTTTTCTTTGTGTGTATTTTTCAAAGTGCCAGTGCCAGTGTGCTCAGTGATATGGAGCGGGCCTTGATGCCGGGTGAGTTAAGCGCGCCCCACGAAGAATTTGTGAAAGAGTGTACGGTTTGTCACAAACTCTTCGG
>JAUWVK010000051.1 GCA_030617485.1 Gammaproteobacteria bacterium | reverse complement strand
TCTGACCATGTCACCAGGGGGCAACTTTCATCTGAGGTGCACACAACGTCTTCCCAAATCCGTTGCATTTGAGCTGCAGTAGGCGTTGGGTAATGACTATCACGAAACCATTGATGTAAAACATTACGGGCACGTATTTCGCCAAAATCATACAAGGCGTTTGCTGAAAATGTACCATCGCTAGCAAGCATCGACCGATAATCATTTCTGGCGCTATCCGCTAACAAATCAGCCGCTTCTGCACACAATGTTGATGTTCTCGATAAAGTGGCAGCAGTTGCAGGGAAACGCTTTTTTAGAAGAGGGAAAATTTCGTGGCGCAAAAAGTTTCGATCATAGCCAGTGTCAAAATTACTTTCATCATCTACCCAGCTTAAATTATTCTCTTTGGCATAAACTTCCAGCTCGTTTCGCGCAATACCAAGCAATGGCCTGGCATGCCAGCCTTCGCTAAAATCAGACACCAAAGGCATGGCTGCCAATCCACGGGGCCCGGCACCACGCAGCAGCTGAATTAACAACGTTTCAGCCTGATCATCCTGATGATGCGCCGTAAGCAAACAATCACCTTCTTTCATAAAATCTGCAAAAGCACGATAGCGTGCTGTACGAGCTACTGCTTCAGGACTCTCCCCCGAAGCGGGCAAGGCATCAACGGAAAAATCTGTAAACGAAACCCCTAATTTCTCACATTGGTCAGCGCAATGGGCAGACCAGGCACTGGCGTGCTTGCTCAGACCATGGTTGACATGCACAGCCACCACCCCCAGGTTCTCAAGCTCTTCACATTTAGCAGAAACAGAATGAAGCAAGACATGGGAGTCCAGCCCACCACTGTAGGCCACAATAAAGCGCCTGACCTGAGGAAATACAGGCAATTTTTTTAGAGAAAAATCGAACATGAGTTAATTGTATCAGGACAGCAACGAGAGAGGATTTTTAAAGCTAAATGGAAAATTAGTTTGATATCACCAAACGTACCAGTATGACCATCCAGGCCACACGTTGATTTTAAGTGCTTCTCTTAAGCTACTTTTAACTTATTGTTTTTATTATATTTTATATCTCTTCATGAATGGTGAAAATACCAAAAATAATCAGGATCACAACCTAAAGCACTATGGATTAAGGCCGATAATAAACAAAGATAAGTATTATTTTAACTGTGATTTGGATATCCAGCACACAGCAATATTTCAGGGGATATTTTCAATGAAAAACATTCAAGCAATTCCAGATCAACGGCCTCTATTTTTATTCGTGTTTATGTTGGTCTTAACCGGCCTCATTGCCTCAAATAGTGCAAATGCAGGTGATGACAGATCGATAAAAGGGGAATTGAGAGAAAATATCCAGAATTCAATGGGGGAATACATAGCCAAGCAAACCATAGATGGAAAACTCTATGTCTTTGATGCTGTGCAAAACAAATTGCTAACATTAACCTCTGGGAAACCTCGCCCCGGTATCGTAAAAGACGGTGATTTTTATCTTACCTGTGCCGATTATACTGATCAGGATGGAAACAAAATTGACCTCGATTTCATGGTTAGAAAGTCAGGTAAAACATTTATCACGACTCAAACTATTGTTCATGCTGTGGAAGATAAATACCGCCCCTATCATGTAAGAGATAGAAACAATTGAACGTTAATTGACGCAATGTATCGTGATATTAATACCAGTCGCCTTTCGACCTCTCCTTGCTCAACAACCTTAAAACATATTATGTCATTGTTACTGCACCAAAAACCGATGACCTCTAACCAAATAATGATTAAAAATGTTCAGATTCGTTAACCTATCAATACGAAGGAAAATATTATTCATCGCTTTAGTTGGCGGAATTGGCCTGATCGTAAATATTTATTACACACACACTGTTGTCGAAAAAAACTCATTTCGCCTTAAAACTATCACTAACATTTATTTTCCCGTGATTGAGAAAACGGATCTAGCCGTTACATACTTTGAAAAAATAAATAATTTATTTTCTGAAGCCATAAGTTCTGGTGAAACAATATTTATTGACTCTGCTGATATCGCAAAGATTAAAATGGATTCATCTCTTGATAAAATATCCATGATTTCTAATAATGAAGACCATACCAATCAGAAACTAAAGAATGAATTCAATGCCTACTATAAATCAAATAAGATGTTGGCTAATGGCATCATATCCGGGAGACTACAATCTATTGCTTTAAAAAATGCGGTTGAAGAAAAAAATCGCACTACGAAAGTCTTCGAATCATCTTTAACCAATTATAGAAATATTAATTTTAAGAAATTTTCTTCTATTATCAAGGAAACAGATTTAGCCGCCCAAAATTCTCTCGACATAGGAATTATTATTTTTATAATAGTCGGCTGGTTATTAATGTTTTCAACATTAGCAGTAATGACAACAATCAGGGATAGCTTTGATAATGTTATTGGTTCATTGAGAAAAATGGCTAAAGGAAATATTGAAAATTTCTCGAAAACTAACGATCCCATATTCAATAGCAATCATGCCCCAACAGAACTTACAAATATAAGGGATGCTTTAAGTTCCGTTACACAACGTTTCCTTGAAAAAGAAAATGAAATACTTGAGCTCAATCAATCTTTGCAGAACAAGGTAAACAACGCAACATCTGAGCTACAACGTGTAAACAAAAAACTGGAAGATGCTGTAACAGTAGCTAATGAAGCCAATTTGGCGAAAAGTACTTTTCTGGCGAACATGAGCCATGAATTAAGAACACCCATGAACGCAATTATTGGCTACGGCGAATTGATTGAAGAAGATATAAAAAACCAGAAGTACCAAAACATGGTGTCCGACATAGGAAAAGTCCGAACCGCAAGCAAACACCTACTATCACTAATAAGTGACATTCTGGACTTATCGAAAATTGAAGCTGGAAAAATGGATTTTTCTCCTGTGCCCTTTAATTTGATGCAACTTACGGATGAAATTGAGGCAACCATTAAACCATTAATCCTGGATGGCAATAATATATATACCGTCGACATTCAAACAGACTCTGATGAAATGTTTACTGACCTGGTAAAACTCAAACAAATTCTGCTAAACCTGTTAAGCAACGCATGCAAATTTACCAATGATGGCGAAATAAAACTTGCAATCAGTTCGCATTATGAAAACCAGACAGAATATTTACATTTTGAAGTGTCTGATACAGGTATCGGTGTGCCGGCAGATAAAATAGTCACCTTGTTTGATTCATTCACCCAGGTTGACTCAACGACGACAAAGAAATTTGGGGGCACAGGGCTCGGGCTCGCAATAAGCAAACGGTATGCCGAGACAATGGGTGGAACCATACAAGCAGAGAGCAAAGAAAACATTGGCTCTAAGTTCGTGGTTACAATACCTTTGCGTTTTGCAACTGAACTGGCATCGTGAATTAATCGCTAAACATTAATTGCGACATCAACACATAAATAAAAGGCTCCTTTCGGAGCCTTTTATTTATGTTCATAACCGAAAAATATCACCCTTCTTCATAATTACCATATTGCATTAAACGTTCATAACGATTATCCAGCAACTTATCGAGGGAAATACTTTCTAGCACTTCAATATTTTCCAGCAATGCGCTTTTCAAATTATTTGCCATGGTATCCACGTCACGATGCGCACCACCCAAAGGTTCATTCACAATTTGATCAATCAAGCCTAACTCTTTGAGGCGATCAGATGTAATTCCCATTGCAACCGCAGCATCTTCTGCTTTTTCTGCGCTCTTCCACAATATTGTAGAACAACCTTCCGGCGATATTACAGAATAAGTTCCATATTGGAGCATTAACACACGGTCACCAACACCAATGGCCAGCGCACCACCGGAACCACCTTCGCCGATCACCGTGCAAATAATGGGTGTCTTAAGTTGTGACATCACAAACAGGTTACGCGCAATGGCTTCACTTTGATTACGCTCTTCTGCGCCGATACCAGGATATGCACCCGGCGTATCAATAAACGTTAAGATAGGTAACTTAAAACGTTCTGCCATTTCCATGAGACGTAATGCCTTGCGATAACCTTCCGGACGAGGCATGGCGAAGTTACGTTTTAATTTCTCTTTTGTATCACGACCTTTTTGCTGACCGATCACCATGACCGGTTTGTTATCTATCCGCGCGATACCACCAACTATGGCTGCATCATCGGCGTGACTTCTGTCGCCATGTAATTCCTGAAAATCAGTAAAGATGCGTTTGATGTAATCCAGCACATAAGGTCGTTGCGGATGCCGCGACATTTGAGATGTCTGCCAGGGATTAAGATTGGAAAAAATCTTCCCGGTCAATTCCTGACTTTTGGCCTGGAGGCGGGTAATCTCTTCAGAGATGTTCACCTCAGCGTCTGATCCTACATGACGTAGCTCTTCAATCTTCGCCTCAAGCTCGGCGATAGGTTGTTCAAATTCGAGAAAATTCAAGTTCATATAATTAGTATCGGTATGTAGGTAGAAATTTGTTAGAAATGATTATTTGAATATGTATTGTACCGACTTTTTGCTCTGGACCGAACCCTGGCTCCAAGATTCAGGTATCTGCCGTAAATTTAATATTCCACCCGCACCTGCTCCCTGCCGGCCAAATCGTCCAGACGGCGAATCAACTCATCAGTGGGTCGCACTCGCCAATCCTTGCCCAACTGAATTTGAGCGTTTGCCCCCTCACCAATATAGTCCACCATCACTGGGCAATGCCCTTCTCTGTATGGTGACAGCACTTCTGCCAGACTCTTGATGAAACCATTGCCCGCCTTGTTTTTATCTACTTTCAGCACCAGACGTTTGGCAAAAGCCTCTCGAGCGTGATCGATATCATAAATTTTTTGAGCACTCATTTTCACACCACCCGTGTAATCATCAATGCTGACTTCACCCTCAACCACCACCAGGCGATCCTTGGCCAGTAAGTCACGATATTGATGATAAGCCTCGGAGAATACCGCCAGTTCCAGTCGTCCGGTACGATCATCCAACGTCACAAACGCTATTTTGTCGCCCCGCCGAGTATTCATGGTACGAATGGCGACCACCAGCCCCGCCACGGTGATGGATTGATTACTGTTAGGGTTCAGCACCGCAATTCGATGACTCACCAGCTGTTCGATCTCTGCCTCGTATCGATCAATCGGATGGCCCGTAAGGTACAGCCCTAATGTATCTCTCTCGCCATTAAGACGAGTTTCATCATCCCACTGCTTGGCTTCAACAAAACGCGCGGGAGCGGTTTCCCGTACTTCTGATACCGATTTTGAAACGGGCTCAGCCACACCAAACATATCATTCTGACCACTGGCAATATTATTGTGATGCTGCTCCGCCATGTGCACAGCGGTCTCTAACGACGCCATCAGGGTGGCCCGGTTAGAATACGCACTGTGTGCATCCCCTTTCTCTCCAGGAGAAACGCTGGGGCCCAACTCATCCATTGCACCGGAACGAATCAAAGCCTCCAGGGTGCGCTTGTTGGCTTTTTTCAAATCAATGCGCTGACAAAAATCGAACAGGTCTCGAAACGGACCATCTTCTAAACGGCTGTTAATTACACCTTCGATAGCACCTTCACCCACACCTTTAATGGCACCGAGCCCATAAAAAATAGCGCCGTCATTTTTTACCGTAAACTTGTAGTGGCAGGCGTTCACATTAGGCGACTCAACCTCCAGCCCGGTCTCCCGCGTATCTTCAATGAGTGTCACCACCTTGTCGGTATGATCCATATCCGCTGACAGCACCGCTGCCATGAAAGGTGCCGGATAATGCGCCTTAAGCCACGCGGTTTGGTAGGACACCAGCGCATAAGCAGCTGAATGAGACTTGTTAAACCCGTAACCGGCAAACTTTTCCATCAAATCGAAAATATAGGTGGCAACCTTTTCTTCAACGCCATTTTCTAACGCACCCTTGGTAAATATCTCGCGCTGCTTGGCCATTTCCTCCGGTTTTTTCTTACCCATGGCACGACGCAACATATCCGCACCGCCCAGTGTATAGCCGGCCAATATCTGGGCAATCTGCATAACCTGTTCCTGATACAGAATGATGCCGTAGGTGGGCGTGAGAATGGATTTAATGTCCGGATGCGGATACTGCGCCGCCTTCTTGCCGTGTTTAACGTTAATGAAATCGTCCACCATGCCGGACTGCAACGGACCGGGCCGGAACAACGCCACCAGGGCGATAATTTCATCAAAACTGTCTGGCACCAGGCGCTTGATAAGGTCTTTCATGCCACGAGATTCCAGCTGGAACACGGCCGTGGTCCGGCAGGCCTTGAGCAACTTGAAAGTGGCCTCATCGTCCAGCGGAATGGTTTCGATATCGGGCCGGGCATCGGCACCTTTGTATTTCTCGATATTATCCAGCGCCCAGTCGATGATGGTGAGCGTGCGCAGACCAAGGAAATCGAACTTCACCAGTCCCACTGCCTCAACATCGTCCTTGTCGAACTGGCTGACGATATTCTCGCCACCTTCTTCACAATACAGCGGGCAGAAATCGGTCAGCTTGGTGGGCGCGATAACCACACCACCAGCGTGTTTGCCGGCATTACGTCTAATACCCTCCAGTGATTTCGCCATATCGATAAGCGAGGCCACTTCTTCATCCTGCTCATAGGCTTCGCGCAGGGGTTCTTCCTGTGCAATGGCCTGGTCGAGAGTGATACCAACTTCGAACGGAATCATTTTGGAAATACGATCCACGAAACCATAGGGATGACCAAACACCCGACCGACATCCCGCACCACCGCTTTGGCCGCCATGGAACCGTACGTAATGATCTGCGAGACTTTATCCCGACCGTAATGCTGAGCCACATAGTCAATCACCCGGTCACGGCCTTCCATACAGAAATCCACATCAAAGTCAGGCATGGACACACGTTCAGGGTTCAGGAATCGTTCAAACAGCAATTCGTATTTCAGCGGATCCAGATCGGTAATCGTCAACGCATAGGCCACCAGTGAGCCAGCACCGGAACCACGCCCCGGTCCCACAGGCACGCCGTTATTTTTAGCCCAGCGGATAAAATCAGCTACGATAAGGAAATATCCGGGAAAGCCCATCTTGATAATGACGCCCAGCTCGATTTCTAACCTCTCATCATAGGGTTTGCGAATTTGTGCGAAATCAGCGGCATTACGATCAAACAATTTGTCGAGCCGAGCCTCCAGACCCTTCTGGGATTCCTGGCGAAAATATTCCGCTTCAGTAAGCCCCTCGGGGATGGGAAAATCAGGCAGGAAGTTCTTACCCAGAGTCAGCTCTACGTTGCAACGTTTGGCAATTTCCACTGTGTTTTCCAGCGCTTCCGGAATATCGGCAAATAACTCGACCATTTCCTCAGGGCTGCGCAGGTACTGCTGCTCGGAATAGTTTTTGGGTCGGCGAGGATCATCCAGCGTGCGGCCATCATGAATACAAACCCGCGCCTCATGGACCTCAAAATCTTCGGTTTTCAGGAAGCGCACATCATTGGTGGCCACCACCGGCAATTCTGCGGTTTGGGCCAAAGCCACCGCCGCGTGCAAATAGTTTTCTTCCTCAGGCCGACCGGTGCGGTGCAGTTCCAGATAATAACGATCGGGAAACAGCCGTTGCCAGCGATTGACCAGAGCCTGTACGCGACTTTTATCACCAGCCAATAACGCCCGTCCCACATCACCTTCGCGCCCGCCTGAGAGGGCAATCAATCCGGCGCAATGCTGCTCCAGCCACTCTGGCCGAACAATAGGAATGCCTCGATGCTGGCCTTCGAGGTAGCTTTTGGAAACCAGTTCGCTGAGATTGAGGTAACCCTCATTGGTCTGACACAACAAAGTCAGACGGCTGGGTTGGGCAGGTTCATCTTCATTGGCCAGCCACACATCCACGCCAATAATGGGTTTTAGCCCATTGGAAATGGCCGCCCGGTAGAATTTCACCATCGCGAACAAGTTACTCTGGTCCGTCACCGCGCAGGCTGGCATGCCCTTCTCGGCCAATGCCGCCACCAGAGGTTTCACCCTCACAGTGCCATCGACTAGCGAATATTCGGTGTGTAAACGGAGGTGGACGAAGGGACAGCTCATCTCCTTAGTGTCAGGGGTCAGGGCCTAATTTTCAACCTAAAATTATTAGCTGAATAACATGCAGGGGGAGGTAAGCCCAGGTAATCTGCTCAAAATGAGTGTGTATTTAAAACCCGTCGAGATAACCCTGATTTTGTCATCTCAGGACTCATACCTGGAAACCTGATCAACAGAAAGCTGTAACTCATCTTCTAAAATAGTCCTGATATCAATACCAAATGATCCTGGCTCCAACACATCTTCAATCGACAGCCGGGTACCCGACTCTTTCCACGCTGAGCTCGACAAATTAATAAGACGCCTTGGCTGATATAACTCACCCTTTGCGCCCATGATCAACAACACTATTGGTTTAAGGCGGTGTTCAGCATCAGTCGCGACGATCATTCCAATGTCCCCGGTATTGAGCCGCACTGCGCTGCCTATGGGAAAAATACCCATACACTTGATGAAACGCTCCAGTAAGGAAACATCAAAGTTACCCTCCGACCACTTGAACAGGTTATCCATCGCATCAGCTGGCGCGATACCATCGTGGTAACAACGATCGGAAGTAATCGCATCGTACACATCAACAATACTGGAAATCCGTGTGAGTACGGGAATGTCTTCACTTCCCAGACCGTGAGGATAACCGCCTCCATCCAGGCGCTCATGGTGGTGTAAAACAATGTGCATGCTCGCTGGATCAAGCTCATGATCGTCACACAGCATGGCATTCCCTTCAGAAGGATGCTCCATCATTACCCGAAATTCTTCTTTGGTTAGCTTGCCGGGTTTGTTCAGTATTTCGTCCGGCACGCGCATTTTACCAACATCATGCAGCAGGGCTCCCATACCAAGCTGGTGCAACTCCTTGTCTTCCAATCCCATACACCGACCAAAGGTCAGCGCCAGGATGCAAACATTAATACAGTGAGTAGCAGTATATTCGTCACGTGACTTCAGGTGGGTCAGCCAGACGAGTGCGTCCGGACTCTGAATCACCTGGTCTGCAAGCTGCGCCACCAGACTGCGCGCCTTTTCGGTGTCGATACTGTTTCCCAGGCGGCTATCTTCCAGCATGGTGTCCACCCAGCCGCGGGCATCCTTATAAATACGGTGAGACCGAACCAGGGATTGACGGAAATCGGCCTCACGAAAGGAACTCGGCTTGTGTGGTTTTTTTGAGGGCTTCTCAACCTTTACTTTAGAAACATGGGTCGTAGCCAGATATTGAGCCGCTTCTGGCCGAGACAATTCCTTATCGACGTAGACGACATCGCAACACGCTTGCAACTCCTTTATATCTTCATCATTCTGGATGGCAAATCCCTGGAACATAAACGATGTCTCCACCCAGGGGCGATCTAGCTCAGACACATACATACCAATTTTCAGGTCTGCGGTGTAAACCCTGACTTTATTATCCATGATCCCCTGTCCATCCGGTCCAATTACCTCCCATAGAAAACTATCGTCCTGAGAAATAATACCTTGAAAAACAAGAGCTAATTTAGCCCATCACAATTATGGCTTAATCCAGCACAAATTCTTCATGCAGCTCGGGCATGAAAATTTTTGTCCTGCTGGACTTCCCGGAGTTAAGGCGTTTGGAAAAGGCCTGCATAGCCTCGGGTTCGCCATGCACAAGGAAGGTTTTTTCAGGATTTCCCGTATGCTGATGCCATTTATACAGCTCATTACAATCCGCATGCGCAGAAAAACCGCCAATGGTGTAAATTTTGGCGCGTACTGGGATACTTTCGCCAAAAACCTGCACGGTTGCTGCACCGTCCAGTATTTGTCGCCCCAGCGTTCCCCGTGCCGCAAAACCCGCAAACACAATGCTGCTGTCACGCCGCCACAGGTGATGTTTCAGGTGATGACGAATACGCCCTCCTGTACACATTCCCGAACCGGCCATGATGATAGCTCCGCCGCCAATGCGATTCAGCGCCATGGATTCGGCCGTCTCACGGGTAAAATGCAATCCA
>JAUWVK010000029.1 GCA_030617485.1 Gammaproteobacteria bacterium | reverse complement strand
ACATATCAAACCGCGACCATGACGCGCCATGAAATTAACGTCCTCGGCACGCACATGACTGGCCGCCATAATGAGGTCGCCTTCGTTTTCACGATCTTCATCATCCATAAGGATAACCATCTTACCCTCACGAATATCGCTAATAATGTCTTCTATGTTATGCAGTGTCATTTTATCTTTTTACATCCAGTCCAGACATCCTATTCAAACCTTTTCACTTCGGTCCTTTGTTCAGCCTTTTACTTTAAGAAACCATTTTCAGCTAACAGAGTTTTTGTAATTCCACCTGGTAATTCTGCTGCTTTCTCACCCAACAACAATCTTTCAAGATAGCGAGCGATTATATCAACTTCCAGATTTACGTGCTGGCCTACCTTAAATTCACCCATGGTGGTTGCTTCCAGCGTATGAGGAACAATATTCAATTCAAACTCACAGCCCGCGATTCTATTGACTGTTAAACTTATTCCATCAACGCAAATCGAACCTTTTTCTGCAATATATTTTGCCAGACTATCAGGCGCTTTGATAACAAAACGTTCCGATCGAGCATCATCCCAGCGTTGTTTAATTTCACCAACTCCATCCACATGTCCACTAACCAGATGCCCGCCCAAATGGGTCGTTGGAGTCACTGCCATCTCCAGATTCACTTTTGAATCCGTTTTTAATTCACCCAACGTAGTACGTGACAAAGACTCGCTGGAAACATCAGCAGAGAAACTGTTTTCAGAATACTCGACAGCCGTTAAACATACGCCGTTCACAGCAATACTGTCACCCAATGACACGCTGGCCATATCCAGCGATCCGGTATTAATTGTCAGGTACGCATCACCACCACGCTTTTCGCATGACTGAATACTTCCGACAGACTGTATTATCCCGGTAAACATTTTAGTGACTTATTTATTCCATGAATTCGTTTTGTAATTTACGTACGTCTACGCAGAAGCTGTCGGTATGGCTATTTTGGTTTTGAAATGATACGCCAGTCTTTACCGATCGATCGTACATCTGTTATTTCCAAATTACCGGCATCACTCATTTGAGAAATATTCGGCAACGAAAACAAACCATGCGCAGCATCACCCATCAACAAAGGCGCCATGTAAATAACCAATTCGTCAATCAAACCTGCCTGCATAAAAGCACCATTCAGCGTTGCGCCGGCCTCCAACAACACTTCATTAAAATTTTCAGCATTCAAAAACATCAACAATGCAGGAAGAGAAATTTTCCCGTTTTCTGCATGCAGCTGCACAAGCTCAGCGCCTGCCGCTTTAAGTTTTTCTATTTTTTCTTCATTTTTCTGAGCAGTATCAGCAGTTGTACATACAATCGTTCGCCCTGTTAGCGAAAGCATTCTTGCATCAACTGGCATTTTTAAGTGGCTATCAAGTATCACGCGTGCCGGTTGTGATACCTCTTCAACATCCAGGCGCGCATTCATCGATGGATCATCCGCCAGCACAGTGCCAATACCAGTAACAATAGCTGAACTTCGTGCACGTAATTTATGTACATCCAGCCTGGCAGATTCGCCAGTAATCCACTGACTTTCACCGGAGGCCATCGCGGTTCGACCATCCAGACTCATAGCTACTTTACAGCGCACAAAAGGGCGACCGTGGCGCATGCGTTGTATAAAACCCGGGTTCAATGTTTCTGCCTGAGCCGTCATCACACCAGTTTCAACGTCGATGCCCGCTTCACGCAATTGAGATACACCCTTGCCAGCAACTTGTTGATTGGGGTCTTCCATCGCGACAACAACACGCACTACCCCTGCTTTAATTAAAGCATCACTACAGGGTGGTGTGCGACCAGTATGGCAACAAGGTTCCAGAGAAACATAAGCCGTTGCTCCCTGTGCTGCGGCCCCTGCATCATGAAGTGCGGCGATTTCAGCATGAGCTTCACCAGCATGTTCATGCCAGCCCTGCCCAACTATCTCGTTTTTATTTACCAGCACACAACCCACACGAGGATTTGGGTCTGTAGTAAACAATCCACGCTCTGCCAGACGAAGCGCTTGCGCCATGTAACGAAAATCGTCAGCTTGAGCCATTTTCGTCATCCAGCAAATTCATTTGATTACGTCGCTGTTCTGCGGTGGGTGCTTTTTCTAAACGTTCGATTTCTTCACGAAAGGCATTTACATCTTCAAAACTACGGTAAACCGATGCAAAACGTACATAAGCCACATGATCCAGATCACGAAGTTCATCCATAACCCAATGACCTAACGTCACAGACTGCACTTCACGATCCCCTGTTGATCGCATTTGTTTTTTTATACGCTCTACAGCGGACTCAATATCTTCGGAATTAACTGGACGTTTTTCAAGGGCGCGAATTATACCGGCTCGCAGTTTGTCTTCATTGAATGGTTCGCGGCGGCCATCATTTTTAACCAGCTTTGGCATCACCAGTTAGGCAGATTCAAATGTGGTGAAACGTTCACTACAAGTTAGGCATTCACGCCGACGGCGCACCTCATAACCATCATTCGCCAGGCGCGAATCGATGACTTTGGTATCTTCAGCATCGCAAAAAGGACAGTGCATACAGGCAGGCTTAAAATAAAGGAATGTTGAAAATTTTCCTTTTCTCTTTAACCTTTTCCTTTTTTAACTACCGTACACAGGCAAGCGCTTACAAATTTCCAGCACTTGTTCTTTAACGCGTTCGATGGTCTCTATGGATTCGACATCATCCAGCACATCACAAATCCAGAAGCCCAACTCACGTGCATCCACTTCATTAAAACCACGCGTGGTAATAGCCGGAGTGCCGATACGAATGCCACTGGTGACAAAAGGTGACTGCGGATCATTAGGTACGCTGTTTTTATTCACGGTGATATTGGCAGCTCCCAATGCCGCATCGGCTTGTTTACCAGTTATGCCCTTGTCGATAAGATCCACCAGGAAGAGGTGGTTATCGGTTCCACCAGAAACAATGTTGTAACCGCGCTCCTGCATAACACCCGCCATGGACTGAGCATTAGCCACGACTTGCTGCTGGTAAGTTTTGAACTCCGGTTCCAGAGCTTCCTTGAATGCCACTGCTTTTGCGGCGATAACGTGCATCAGCGGGCCACCCTGGGTCCCCGGAAATACGGCAGAATTTAGCTTTTTCTCAATTTCTTCATTGGCTTTGGCCAGAATCAACCCACCACGAGGACCACGCAAGGTCTTGTGTGTCGTAGTGGTAGTCACATCAGCGATAGCCACCGGATTGGGGTAAACCCCTGCGGCAATCAAACCCGCCACATGGGCCATATCCACAAACAAATAAGCACCCACACTGTCAGCAATATCACGAAAACGTTGCCAGTCCACCACACGGGAATAGGCTGAAAACCCAGCTACAATCATCTTTGGCTGGTGTTCCTTGGCCAGCGCTTCCACCTTACCGTAATCGATTTCACCGGTGGCCTCATCCAGGCCATACTGGATAGCGTTGTACAATTTACCAGAAGAGCTCACCTTGGAACCATGGGTGAGATGCCCACCATGAGCCAAACTCATGCCTAAAATCGTGTCTCCAGGCTGCAACAAAGCCAGATAAACTGCCGAATTAGCCTGGGAGCCAGAATGAGGTTGCACATTGGCGTAATCAGCGCCAAACAACTCTTTAGCGCGATCAATAGCCAACTGCTCCGCCACATCTACGTTTTCGCAACCACCATAATATCGTTTAGCGGGGTAACCCTCAGCATATTTATTAGTTAAAACAGTACCTTGAGCCTGCATCACACGTGGGCTAGTGTAATTTTCCGAGGCAATCAGCTCAATATGCTCTTCCTGACGCACTTCCTCTGCCTGAATGGCACTCCACAATTCGTCGTCATAACTGGCGATTTTCATGTCTTTATTGAACATTTTGCTCCCCTGTCGCTTCTGATTTTCGCTGTTTACTGCTACCTGTCAAAACTCTACCCATCCAGGAAATCTCTGACTCGTTTGTAGGAAATTTCCTAGTTATTTGCTGTCCATCTGCGCCTTACCACTAATTTTTACCGGAAACGCAGAAAGGCGCGATTGTAGCATGATTCGTCGATGTCCCCAGCCTCGGACATTCTCATATACGGCTCTTAAACCCCCGAAAAACTTAAGAATTAACCCAATCATCCGATGAATAACCTGATAACAAGGGAACACGTTACCAAAAACTATAATATGGCCAATTTACCTAACTTTTCAGCAACAGCCAGCGAATCCGGCGCATTTCGATTAAAACTCGGGATACGTCAAAAAGTGATGCTGGTTCTGCTAACCGTACTCCTCCTTGCCCTGAGCGTCAGTGGCTGGCTGGCGTTGCGTGCAGAACGTGCCAATATTCTTGATGAGACTAATTTACGCGGCACCGATATCAGCCGTTATGTCGCCAAATCGCTCTCATTCAGCATAGTCGGATACGATTATCACACCATCCAGCTAATGCTTGACGAAATAACGTCCTCTGAAGAAATCAGCTATGCCGTCGTAACCAACAAACGCGGCAGCATCATGGGTGAATCAGGAATCTCATATAAAGATGCCCCTCCAGAAACCATGGTAGTTTTTCGTCAGAAGGTCTATATCGATGACGAACAAGTAGGTGACCTGGAACTAGGGCTGAGCACAGCCCGCACATTTGAGCGCCTGGAATCCCAAAAATTTAGCCTACTCAAGCGGGAAGCTCTCATCATTCTACTGATAGCCCTTGGTGAATTTTTGGCTTTGTCATACATCATTGTACGGCCGGTAAGCAAAATCACCGAGTACTTGCGAAATAATATCGGTAAGGATGGCGAACTGGGAGAATCTATCCCTGTAACGTCGAGCGACGAATTTGGGCATATGGCGAATCAGTTCAACCTATTAAGCAGTCAGCTAAATGAAGCCAACAGAAAACTTCAATCCAAAGTAGAAGTCGCTGACAGACAGTTACTTGAAACCAACAAACAACTTAAACAGCTCAATGAAGAATTTAAACTCCTGTCGATTACTGACCCATTAACAGGATTGTTTAACCGTCGACATTTTGATGAACTCATGACAACTGAAGTTGGTCTATCCAATCGGCATGGCGATGACAACAGTGTTCTACTCATCGATATAGATTTCTTCAAAGGTATAAATGATACCTACGGCCATTATGTCGGCGATACCGTCCTTAAAGCTCTAACAAATACACTACTGGAAAACCTAAGGCAAACAGATGCCGTATGCCGAATTGGCGGTGAAGAATTCGCAGTATTGTGTAAACGTGCCGATGCGGGAGCCGCGATGGATATTGCTGAGAAATTACGCAAAGCCGTAGAAAGCACAGCTCTTGCAAAAGATATTGATGATGAACTTATCGTTACCGTCAGTATAGGTATCGCAAGCATACCGAATAAACGTGGGGCAAACACACCTGAGCTATTGTTCAAAGATGTAGATAATGCTTTGTATTACAGTAAAAATCATGGACGTAATTGCTGCACACATGCTGACTTACTCCATAGTGAACCGTTAGTTCAACAAAGCTAACCCTAAAAAACAAATCAATAATCACCCTAACAAACTACCATCAAAAACTACCACTAAGACCTACCGGAGCATCATTATGAAAAGCAATAAACTCACCGGGCTGATTCTAATTCTAATAGCCTTTACCTTTACTACGACTAGCAGCGTAGCTGATGACAAAAGCGAACTCCTGTTCGGCTCAGTTGCCATGGACATCCCAGCCGCCATGCATAAACGTCTAAAACCTCTTACTCAATACCTCAGTAAAGAATTAGGCCGCCCCGTATCATTAAAGCTATCGCCAAATATGGGCGCTGCTATCAAAGAAGTTGCTGATAAAAAAGTAACCCTTGCTTACTTAACGCCCGTCGCCTATCTAAAAGCACATAAAAAAGGCAACGCAAAGATAGTGGTAAAAACAGTTACCAAGGGTAAGGCATCATTTCAATTAATGATCGTCGTGAAAAAAGACAGCCCAATTAAAACCGTTGCCGACCTTAAAGGGAAAACATTTGCCTTTGGTGACAAACGTGCGCTATTACAACGCGCTGCGGTTGTAGGTGCCGGAATCAAAATGGAAGATTTTTCAGAGTATAAGTTCATCGGTCATTACGACAATATCGCAAGAGCCGTAATGAATGGTGATTTTGACGCCGGAATTCTTAAAGACACTAAAGCTTTCAAGTGGGAAGAAAAAGGATTGCGCATTTTGGCAGCATCACCTGATTTGCCACCCTACAATATCACCGCAAATGGCGACATTAGCGATGAACTTTTAGCTCAACTGAAAAAAGCCTTTCTGGCGCTGGACCCAAAAAATCCAGAACACCTGAAAGTCATTAAGGCTGTTGCCAAGAAATATACAGGTTTTGCAGCAACCAATGATGCTGAATATGATGTAGTGCGTGAGTTGATTAAGCCCTTTAATAAATAGCAGGTTTAACAAAGCTTATTCATTAAATATAAAACCCACAAACTAAAACGCCGCAGATGTCTGCGGCGTTTTTTTATATCGAAAACAAAAACATCTGCTCAGGGAATATGGTCTAAATCCTCACCCTCTTTTTCTACTGGCATCAAATCATCCTTGCTAATGCCTAACATCAGAGCGCTTGAGCTAGCCACGTAAATAGATGAATAAGTACCCACTACAACACCAATAATCAGTGCGGTAGCAAAACCATGAATCAGTTCCCCGCCAAATATAAATAATGCAATTAATACCAGCAAAGTGGTAATAGACGTCATCATGGTGCGTGCCAGAGTTTGGTTTAGCGAGGCATTAACTATATCGATACTGGTGCCTTTACGCATCTTACGAAAATTCTCACGAATACGATCAAACACCACAATGGTGTCATTGAGCGAATAACCAATTACAGCTAGAACTGCCGCCAGCACAGTAAGATCAAATTCCAGCTGAAACAACGCAAACACACCCACCGTAAGCAACACATCATGAACCAGGGCCATTACTGCGCCAATGGCAAAACGATATTCAAAACGAAACCCAACATAAATCAAAATACAAATTAACGCGTAAATCATCGCCAGAGCGCCATCTTCAGCCAGCTCATCGCCCACTTGCGGGCCCACAAATTCTACCCGGCGCATTTCTACTTCACCTTCATCGGCCTCACGTAGGGCTGCCATCACGGTTGTGCTAATTTCAGCGTTACTCTGGCCTTCACGAGGCGCTATGCGCACCATGATCTCCGACGCAGTACCGAAATGCTGTACCACAGCCTCCGGAAATCCTGATGTCTCCAGCGATGAACGCGCTAACCCTAAATCAACTGCGTGCGAATATTTCATTTCAATTAAAGTGCCACCAGTAAAATCCAGGCCGAAATTAAGCCCGCGAACGGCCATAGAGCCTATAGCAACAAGCAACAAAATAACGGAAAACGTTACCGCAATTTTACGTTTACTCATAAAATCAAAGGTTGTAGCTTTTTTAAACAACTGCATAGTGCAAGTCCTAATTATTTATTCTGACTTCTTTATCTCGAGAAGATTTAGATGGAAAGTTTTTCGACGCTACGGCCACCGTACATCAAATTAACAACTGCGCGCGTACCCATAATGGCGGTAAACATGGAAGTCACGATACCTATAGATAAGGTAATCGCAAATCCCTTGATGGGACCAGTACCAAAACCAAACAGGATCAAAGCTGCTATCAGCGTGGTGATATTGGCATCTGCAATAGTTGAAAAAGCCTTGGCATAACCAGCATGGATACCTGCTTGCGGGCTTATGCCATTTCGAATTTCTTCGCGTATACGCTCAAAAATAAGTACATTGGCATCCACCGCCATACCCACAGTCAACACAATACCAGCGATGCCCGGCAGGGTTAATGTAGCCTGTAACATAGACAATACTGCAACAATAACCACCAGGTTAAACGTCAAAGCCAGGTTGGCAATCAACCCAAAACCCTTATACCAAAAAGCCATGAAAGCCAGCACCATCACAAAGCCAATAATGACCGACATAAAGCCTTGATTGATATTATCCTGCCCCAGGCTTGGTCCAACAGTACGTTCCTCAATGATTTCAATAGGTGCAGCAAGCGCACCAGCACGCAACAATAACGCTAAGGTGCGAGCTTCCTTGGTGCTATCAAGGCCAGTAATCTGAAAACGTTTAGAAAGTTGCTCCTGGATACGAGCGACATTAATAACTTCTTCTACTATACGACGAATTTTAACCTGCTTACCGTCGACTTCTCGGGTTTCGGTTTTTTTCTCAATGAAGACTACCGCCATCAATTTTTTAACATTTTCACCCGTCACCTTACTGAAAATGCTGGCGCCCTTTCCATCGAGTGTAATAAATACCGCTGAGCCACCACTTTGCGAATCAAGCCCACTGGAGGCGTCAATAATGTAATCGCCCGTCAGCATAACGCGGGTCTTTAGTAGCTCATGACCACCCTCACGTTTTGGATAAAGCTTCAGGCCTGCTGGTATACGTCCGGTTCTTGCCGCATCTGCAGCATCGTGAGTTTCATCAGCCAGGCGAAATTCCAGTGTCGCCGTGGCACCAAGAATTTCCTTGGCGCGAGTCGTATCCTGAACACCCGGCAACTGCACCACAATACGATCATCGCCCTGTTGCTGAATGACTGGCTCTGCCACACCCAGCTCATTCACGCGATTACGCAAAGTGATAATGTTTTGTTTTAGCGCCAGCTTGCGCACGGCAATACGTTCTTTTTTATCTATTGTCGCCAGCAGATAAAAAGCACCATCACGACTCTCCTGATCAAACACCAGATCTGGATATTCTTTATCAATCAGCAGCTCCGCCTTATCACGAGCTTCAGATGTCTTAAATTTAATTTCTACTGCGCTGGCAGTAGATTCACTGGCAAGACGTCGGCTAATTTTTGCATAACGCACCTTGCTTTCGCGCATCATTCCTCGAAACTCACTAATGTAACGCTCTTCTGCCTGACTTACCGCGGCCTCAACGTCCACCTCCATCAGAAAGTGCACACCACCACGCAAATCCAGCCCCAGGTACATTGGCTCAGCATTTAACGCACGCAACCACTCAGGGGTTGTTGGCGCCAGATTAAGCGCAACGATATAACTACGTCCTAATGTCTCTTTAACAATATCTTTGGCCTGGAGCTGCTTATCAGTATCAGAAAAACGCACCAGTATTTGTTCATTTTCCAGCGTTATGCTTTTGTAAAGTACACCGGCATTGTCTAGCAACTTCCTGATTCTTTCCTGTGTTGAGATATCAATTTCTGAACCTCGACTGGATGACACCTGCAATGCAGGATCATTGCTGTAAAGATTCGGCGTTGCATAAAGCGCGCTTGTCACAAGCACTATAATAAGAAGAAGATATTTCCAGAAAGGATACTGATTTAACATAAATGGCTACCGATTCCCTGAACCCTGTTTTTATATGCGGATGTTATTTGTGGAGATTACTAATTATATGGAGCAATTAATCCCTTAAGGACAACTGTTCGCGTTTATTCGCCCTTGAAGGTACCTTTGGGTACAAGAGTCGCCACTGACTGCCTCTGAATTTTCACTTCGATGCCATCGGCAATTTCTACTGTGAGAAAACTGTCACCTACATTTCTAACACGCCCCAGCAATCCGCCATTGGTCACCAGCTCATCACCCTTGGACAAGGCTCCGACCATATTTTTGTGTTCCTTGGCGCGTTTCTGCTGCGGCCGAATCAACATAAAATAGAACAACACCATAATCAGCAGTAAGGGCAACATGCTCAGCAAACCACCATCCTGTGAACCGGCTGCCGCCGCGCCTTCCGCCATTGCATCAGAGATAAAGAAACTCATACGATTTTTTCCTGTGTTTTTATATGTAAGCCGAACTACTGTCAGATTGCTTATGATTCATACGATAAAAAAGGCCGCTATTATTGCACACTTACGGCTTATTGTGACGACAGATGTGCGGAATGTTGCTTGCGCTGCTCATAGAAGCTGGCCACAAAATTATCCAGGGAACCGGTCTCAATCGCGCCCCGCAGTCCACGCATAAGCTCCTGATAGTAATAGAGGTTGTGGATGGTATTAAGCCGGGAGCCCAGAATTTCGCCAGTTTTATCCAGATGGCGCAAATAACTGCGGCTATAGTTCTGGCAGGTATAACAGCCGCATTGATCATCTAGCGGCCGGGTATCGCGCTCATGACAGGCATTACGGATTTTAATCACCCCTTCACGGGTAAAAATATGGCCATTGCGGGCATTGCGGGTCGGCATCACGCAATCGAACATATCGATGCCTCTTAGCACGGCCTCGACAAGATCTTCCGGTTTGCCTACCCCCATCAAATAGCGGGGGCAATCCTCTGGTAATAAAGGTGTGGTATGAGTGAGGATTCGCATCATATCCTCTTTTGGCTCACCAACGGATAGACCTCCAATGGCATAACCGTCAAAACCTATTTCAATCAGACCTGCCACTGATTCCGCCCGCAAATCCTCAAACATGCCGCCCTGGACAATGCCAAACAAGGCTTTTGGTTTATCGCTAGTCGCTCCCGGCGTCCTCGACAACTGCTCCTGCATTGTTCTATCTTCGCCCGTCCTTGGGCTCGTGCCTCCCGCGACATTCGCACATCCCTGTGCATCATGCGCCTCTTTACTACGCTTGCCCCACCTCAGTGATAATTCCATGGATTCCCGAGCTTGTTCTTCATCAGCTGGATACGGCGTGCATTCATCAAAGCACATGACAATATCTGCACCCAAAGCACGCTGCACTTCCATAGACTCCTCTGGGCCCAGAAAAACCTTGTCGCCATTCACAGGTGAATTAAACGTCACACCCTCTTCCGTGATTTTTCTGAGCTTGCCAAGACTAAACACCTGGAAGCCACCGGAATCAGTAAGAATGGGGCCATCCCAATGCATGAAATCATGCAAATCACCGTGGGCAGCAATGACATCTGTACCCGGGCGCAACATTAGATGAAAGGTATTGCCAAGAATGATTTCTGCGCCGGTATCCCGCAGCTCTTCCGGCGTCATCGCCTTCACGGTACCGTAGGTGCCCACAGGCATGAAGGCCGGCGTTTCTACCGTTCCACGGTCGAAGGTTAAACGGCCACGACGAGCCTGCTTGTCACTTGATAATCGCTGAAATTTCATAACATTATTTGTTGTTTTTGTGTCATCAGTGGAGCGTTAAGCATTACGTCTATTTTATATCCGGAACTTCGCATGAAGAACAACGCCGTGATTCAAATACTGTCCAGATACTGGCAATAACTAAGCCAGTCAAAGCAACGTAAGACAGTATTTCGGATACAACAACATAAAGCGATATGAAAAACAGCAACACCGACACTACCACTAGCAACAACAGTGCTTTATTTTTATACTTTTTATAACTCATGATATTTGCTACGAGCATGAGTACAACAAAAGCCTGTGCCGCATAGAAAAAAATAATTTCATATTTAGCCAGGGCACCCAGGCCAAAAAACACACCTAACAACGCCAACTTTGGAAAACAAATAGGACAGAAAATTGCTGCTAATACAGCACCCAAAGACCCAAATTTTCCAGCGCTATCTCTCATTACAGGTAGCTATCTCTCATTGCAGGCAATTAGTTAGCTTGTCTATATTATTAATAAACACGTTATGAGCGAAGGCGAAGCAGATTGTTGACCACACCATGATCGGCGCACTTAAAAACTTGAGTACTCAAAAGCCTAAGCACCCAGGAAACTTAGAATCTCTTTCTCAATATCCTGCTTATCAATCACCATTTTATGCGTAACCTCTTTATCAAACAAAGCCGCGATCTGAGATGGAATTTTGATATTCGCTTTCCTGGCGATCATTTCCAAAGCATCAATATCATGTTCAAACGTTTCACCGGTTAAGGCGCTGGCTATGACAGGTGAAAATTTGGTCCACTCTGCAGTTGAATACGCAATCGTCTTAATGGACTTATCTTCACGACATGTGTTGTAGGCCTTGAAACAGGTCGCGGTGTGAGGACACATGAGATAGCCTGCTTGATCAAAAGCCTGCTTGATGTAGCTCAAGCCCTCTTCATCAGTGCAGAAGTCGGCGGAAAATATTGTTTGGAGCTTGCTTAATTCGTCCGCGGTTAACTCATAGTATTTTTCACTATCAAGCTTTTGCATCAACTCTTTGGTACGTTCAGCCCCATATAGGTCAAACAACACACGTTCAACGTTTGAAGACTTTAAGATGTCCATCGCCGGTGAAGTTGTGGGAATAACGTTCTTATCTCTTACATCATAACGCCCGGTCTTAATAAGTTGAGTCAGCACATTGTTGTTATTCGACGCTATGTGAATCTGCTTAACGGGCAAGCCCATTTCCCAGGCGTAGTAACCACCTAAGGCATTACCGAAGTTGCCACTTGGAACATTTAAGTAAACCTGTTCACCCAACTGAATCGCACCTTTGCGCACCAGCTCAAGGTAACTATGGATGTGATAGATGATCTGGAAAATAATGCGACCGAAGTTCACTGAGTTGGCGGCGGACAACGAGATGTCATGGACCTTCAAAGCATCACCAAAGGCATCAGAGACCAGCAGCGACTTTAACGCATTTTGCGCATCATCAAAATCACCATGGATGCCGATGACTTTCAGGTTAACCGCATCTTCAGTCACCATCTGCAAACGTTGTACATCCGAGGTTCCACCGTCTGGATAGAGACAGGCAACCTGGACGTTTTCACGATTTTTAAAAGTCTCCAATGCGGCTGGCCCAGTGTCTCCACTGGTTGCTGCCAGGATCAGATATTTTTCGCCGCGCGCCTGGGCCACTGCAGATAACACCTTGCCAAAAGGTTGTAGCGCCATATCCTTAAATGCACGGGTTGGACCGTGGTATAGCTCGCTGACGTAGAGATCGTCGTAGACTTTTTTAACCGGGACGGGATTGTTTGCATCG
>JAUWVK010000169.1 GCA_030617485.1 Gammaproteobacteria bacterium | reverse complement strand
AGCCCAGGTGCAATTCCAACATGGACCGGTCATCAGACGAAAACCACTTCCAGGAGAAAAAGCATTGCAACGATACCCGCTACGCCTGTTGCAACGATACAACCGACATACCACATCAGACTTTTAGCCTGCTTTGGTGTTGTTTCCTTGATCACTTCAGAAAAATTCTTTTCCATATAAAACCGCCTCACCTCGCACCCCATAAATCACCCCTCTTTCTTGTGATTATTTTCACTTACCCCGCGATCAATATGGCAAAAAATAATACTTGAGTCATTTGCTTTTAATGTTGAACGCAACGCTTGATATCGTTTTTCACAATATTAAAAACCTTATGAATATCATGGTGGTGGGGGTATAAAACCCGTTTTAGAGGACGTATAAAGCCAATTTCAAGCATCCCCTAATGAAAAGAGAGCTTTAAGGAGTGCAAACCGATAGTTTTGTGTGAAAAGTCGTGCTTACAGGCTATTTGAAGGTATATCCATTACCAATAACCAGTAGCATTTAATGCATAAAAAAGAATAACTACTTGTAGGAAAAATCTGGCAAAAAACTATTTTAGCTGGTGACAGCCTCACTGGAATTACGCTCTCCGATACGCAACAAACTGGGCAACAATATGAGCGTGAATACGGTACTAACACTCATCCCGCCAACGATTACTGCTGCAAGCCCTCGATAAAGTTCGGTACCGGCACCGGGCATCAGCAACAACGGCAACATACCAAAAATACTGGTAAGGGTGCTCATTAAAATCGGACGCAAACGAACATGTACTGCCTGATTCACCGCTTCCCTTCGTGCAAGGCCTTCGCGCTCAGCAACACGCGTTTGATGAACCAACAAAATGGCATTGTTAACCACCAGACCCAACAAAATAATAAAGCCAATCATGGTTAACAAATCCATATGCTGGGTGGTAAACCAGTTCACCACCTGCAAAGCAATGACACCGCCAACCGTTGCTAGCGGAATAGCGAGAATGACCAGCAAACTATCAACAAAAGATCGAAACAGAGCACTCATAAGCAGATATAAAATCGCAATGGCGAGCAAAAAACTACCTGCCATACTTTTAAGCGCAGCTTCCAGCTTGTCGGCTGTACCACCAAGATGAATTTCACCATCTTCGGGCAGCAACGGTTCAACAACAGGAATTACTTTCTCCTGTATCACCGCCATCGCCTGTTCCAGCGACAAATGTTCCGGCGCTTTGACTTCCAGGGTAATCGTGCGACGCCGATTAAGTCGGCGAATTTCATCCGGCCCTGCCGTTCGTACTACATGGGTTAACTCGCTCAGTGGCAACACGCCACTGTTGGGTGTTGCCAGTGGTATAGCTCCCAACTCTTCGGGAGTTTCCCATTCCTGACCGCGTAAAATAATATCCAGTCTTTCCTGTCCATCAAAGTAGTCACCCACATACAGGCCGTCTCCCAATGCGCGTACAATTTGCGACACTTGACTGCGGCTCCATCCCGCCTCACTGATACGCCGCTCATCCGGCAGCAGGCGTAATTCCGGTTCTGCAAGCGCCAGGCCGGGTCGTGGCCTCGGTGGACGTCCGGGGATGGCGTCCATCACCGCGCGAAAACCGGCCTGCCCGGCAGTCAGCAAAGAGTCAATGTTGGATCCCTGTATATCGATGTCGATACTTCGCCCACCACCAAACCCCCCAAACAAAGATGACTTACGTGCAAAAGCAATGGTATCGGGGAAACCACCGATGAGTTTATTAATAAGCGGTACCAACTGACCAGAACGATCCGGGTCTACCGTGCGGGCACCCATAAACACACCACGACCAAAAGCCACAAAGAAGTAATCACTAACCTTTGGTTCTTCCAGACCATCGATATAGGGTTGCATTCGCTTCGCGATCACCTGCCCTAATTCTTTTTCCAGGGTATCCACACTACTTCCGGGTGGCGGCAAAATAAAAGCAAACACCAGGTTGCGATTACCATTTGGCAAATAATCAGCCTGTGGTTTTAATGCCCAGGCTAACAATAGAGGCACCGTGATCAAGCCAATAATCCAGCGTTTTCTTTGTTGTGGTGTGTCGGTCAGCGACATAACAAAATTACTACCCGCATCCCACCAGTGTGCATGTGGGTCATGCATTTCTGTGGTGCGTAACCAGGTGGAAGCTGCAGCAGGTAATACGGTTACTGCCACTAACAGGGATATTGATACAGTAACGGCTATGGTTAACGCCAAATCCGCAAACAGTTGACCCGATTCATCCTCCAGAAACACAATGGGTAAAAAGATAGCCACTGTGGTTGCCGTAGAAGCCAAAAGCGCACCCCATACTTTTCGAGTTCCTGCCTCCGCCGCCTCATCGCTGGACATGCCTTTTTCTCGCAGGCGCACAACACTCTCAAGCACCACGATGGCGGCATCTAAAACCATACCAACAGCGAATGCCAAACCAGCCAATGAAATAACATTAAGACTACGACCTGCAGCATCCAGCACAATAAACGCAGTGACCACACAGATAGGAATAGCAATGGCCACCATTAAAGTGGCGCGAAATTTTCTGAAGAACCACCACAAAACACCAATGGCCAGCAGCACACCCAATAACAGATTATTACGCACCATGTTAATAGAGCGATCGATATAACGGGTTTCATCATAGACTTGCTGTAAACTCAAACCGGCACGCTTGAGTGGCCCGGCACGCAACTCATCAACCGCCTCGCGCAACCCATCCATTACCTCTAAAACATTCACTCCGGTTTCACGATGCGCATTCACTGCCATGGCGGGCTGGCCATTTTGAATAACAAAACCGGTTCGATCCACCAGACGCACTTCGATGTCAGCAACATCACGCAAATAAACCGGCCGGCCCTCGCGCCAGTCCAGGATCATCTCGCCCAAATCTGCCACATTGTATTGCCCGGCAAAACGTAACGTGTAACGACGTTTGCCGACATCAGCGAAACCACCAGAAGTATCTTTGGCACCACCGGCCAATGCCGCGACTTTGGGCAGTTCAATACCCAGACTCGCAGCACGATAAGGATCGAAAGTAATACGCAGCTCACTTTCACGACCACCACGCACTTCAGATAGCGCCACACCTGGCACGCGCTCAAAACGAGTTTGTACCACTTCTTCTATGTAATTTTGATAACTGGCAATATCGCGCGTATTGCCTTCGA
>JAUWVK010000085.1 GCA_030617485.1 Gammaproteobacteria bacterium | reverse complement strand
ATCCACTTCTCGCAAAATTTGATGCGGATTTTCGGTAAATTCCAGGGTATGGGGCAATAACACCACATCCAGATAATCCGTCGCCACAGGCAGGTGCTCGGGAATACCACAAATGCTGTTTCGTGGCCGCTCTCCAGATGGGGCCTTATCCTGTGGCCACGCATCCAGTACGACGCAATGCGGGATACGTGTTGTGGTCAGACACTCCCGTGAGAACAAATCCCCCAGCTGCAGCAGATGGTATCCAAACAGGTTGGGCAAGACTTCTGTTAACTGGGCGCGCTCTTCAGCCTGAAACCAGCGACCCGGGGTGCGGGCAAACCAGGCCCGCATACGCTGCCGGGTCTGCTCATTCAATTCACACTTCATCCAACGAGAAAGCCTCGCTCGCAAACTAAAAGTAAAACCGAAATTCAAAATTATTAGCGCCTGTTTTCAAGAAGTTACATGAACTTATCAATATTAATTATTTACCTGATGCGGCGTTTCCCACACAGGCATAATGCCGACAGAATAATGTAGTGTAAACTACTGCGATCACGCGGATCACGACGCATACTGACAAACGCAATCTGACAAAATGAACCTGGAGAGACCCCATGCTCACAGCGCAAGGTGTACACGCGTTTGACGACAACTATATCTGGCTCATCAAACAGCCCGAAAAGCCCCAGGTTGCTATTGTAGATCCCGGAGATGCCGGCCCTGTGATCGCGGCCATCGAAGCGCAATCCCTTCAGCCTGTAGCCATCCTCATTACCCATTTCCATGGTGACCATACGGGTGGAATCGCCGATCTGCTTGAACGTTATCCAATGCCCGTATACGGTCCTGCCAACGAATCCATACCTCATATGGACCACCCGTTGACCGAAAGCGATAGTGTGAAAATCCCGGAGTTAGGAGCTCAATTTCAGGTGATCGACGTGCCGGGCCATACTGCAGGCCACATATCCTACTACTGTGATAATAAAGACGAAAATAAAGATGGCCAGGGCATGCTTTTCTGTGGTGATACCGTGTTCGCTGGCGGCTGTGGCAGAATTTTTAATGGTACAGCCGAGCAATTTCACCATTCACTGGGCAAAATTAACGCCCTGCCTGACGATACCCTCGTCTACTGTGCCCATGAGTACACTGAAGACAATCTGGTATTTGCTCGTATAGCCGAGCCAGGCAACCTGTTGCTAAAAGAACGCCAAACCACTGTGCAACAACAGCGTCAGCGAGGTGAAGCGACCGTCCCCTCCTTGCTGGGTATCGAAAAAGCCACTAATCCCTTTTTACGTTTTGATCAGCCGACCATCGTACGGGCCGCTGAAACTTTTGCCGGACATCCACTGTCGAATGGGGCTGCGGTGTTTGCTACGGTACGTCACTGGAAAGACACACTAGATTAGGGGAATAGATCAAGTCCTTGCCTCAAATTACCGATTTAACATTATGCAAACCTGTTCTACAGACACTGAACCTTTTGGCTGCTAAAATCGTTCAATATTACAATGTATATCCTTATTTCTTATGAAATTTTCTATGAAGCCCATTACGAAAAAAACCCAAAATAAGCACCCATCGACAGAACCTCGGCACTACCTGTCTGTGCTCATGGTAATTGTAATATCTCTGTTCCTGGCAGCCTGTATCAACACCAGCAAACAGGATGTGAGCGTTTTAAATGATTCTGCTGTGATTAGCGATGATGTTACTACCGCTGCATATATTGCTGAAACAGACTCGAACAATCACCCACACCGCATCCCCCCCTACATATCCGATACCGCTATGCCCTGGTGGGCTGTGGTAGCACAATGGTATAACGAGCTGCCTGAAGAAGATGGTCCTCAGCTCAATATTCAGGATTCAGACATACGGGAAGATTCATCTGCTGATATTGATAACACCTCTATTAGCTCTACCGTCGCAGAAATACCCGGTGACATATGGCAACGCATCCGTGGCGGATTCAGACTCGCGGGTCAGGACCACCGCTTTGTTAAACCCTATATCGACTGGTATGCCAAACATCAGGCTTACCTTGACCGCGTAGCAGAACGTGCCCGCCCTTTCCTGTACGACATCGTAAAAGAAATTGAAGCGCGCGATATGCCTATGGAAATTGCTTTGCTACCCGTTGTTGAGAGCGCCTTTCAGCCTTTCGCCTATTCACCCGGACGTGCCGCAGGCATTTGGCAGTTTATCCCTGGTACAGGCAAAATGTATGGCCTGAAACAAAACTGGTGGTATGACGGCCGACGCGATGTACCCGCAGCCACTAAAGCAGCACTCAAATACCTCAGCCGTTTACATAAACGATTTGATGGTGACTGGTTACTAGCACTGGCTTCGTACAACTCCGGTGAAGGTCGCGTCGCACGAGCCATTAGAAAAAATAAAAAGAAAGGTCGCCCAACCGACTTCTGGTCTTTGGATCTACCTGCCGAAACCAAAGGCTACGTGCCGAAGTTGCTCGCCATTAGTGCCATCGTTGCACGTAGCGCAGATTACAATATTGTCCTCGGCTCAATTCCAGATGAACCTTACCTGCAACACGTCGATATTGGTTCGCAAATCGATTTAGCTCTGGCTGCTGAACTAGCCGACCTGCCCATCGAAACCATTTACAAGCTCAATCCGGCTTTTAATCGCTGGGCAACGGATCCCAAAGGGCCGCACAAATTATTATTGCCCATCGATAAGACAGAGGCTTTCCTTGGAGCTCTGGCAAAAGTTGATAAGAAAAATCGAATACGCTGGGAACGCCATCGTATTCGCGAGGGTGAAACCCTTGGCCACATTGCACGTGAATTTCAAACTTCGGTCGCCCTGCTGCAAGAAGTCAACAATATTCGTGATAAATGGATACGCGCGGGACAAAGTATCATTATCCCGGTGGCCACTAAAAACCTCAGACACTACATGAGTGAAGACCGTCGTCGCCTGGCACTGCAAGGCACTAAACGTAGCGGCCACAAAATAAAGCATACGGTAAAAAATGGCGATACTTTCTGGGATCTCTCGCGAAAATACAAAGTGAAAGTCAGTCAGCTCGCTTCCTGGAATGGCATGTCGCCAAAGGATTCTCTTAAGCTCGGCCAGCGATTAGTGATCTGGACAAAATCACGCAACCTCGCCAATCGACAGTTTGTTTCCCTGCCAAGTAGCGTCACCCGCCAACAGCTGCATTATCGTGTACGCAAGGGTGATTCACTGGCACGTATTGCGCAAAAATTCAGTGTTACTGTGAAAAAGCTACGGCGCTGGAATTCGTTAAAAAGAGGAAAGTATCTGCAACCAGGGCAACGCTTAACGTTGTATGTGGATATCACTCAACAGTCTTAATTTGAGTGATTTCAGCCTGATTTTATTTAGGCGCAGGATATTCATCGTAGGTTGGCAAATCGTTAGAGGGGCAACTCCACTCAGCGCGTGAACCCCAGAAGATATTGCCGTTTGGCGCCATTGGTGGCTCGGTATCCAATGACCCGGCAGGAATAATAACCGCATCCAGTTCCGGCACTACTCTCGGCATTGGGCTGCCACACTGGTTACAAAAAAGATTATAAAAACGTTCGGCCTCTGGAACTTTGTAACGTTGCAACATGTCTTCGCCGCTTTCCCAATTCAAACTTGACTCTGGTTTCACCAGAAGATTGGAAGCATGCGCAGCACCTGTTACTTTTCGACAGCGATTACAGTGGCAATTATAAAATCGTAACGCTTCCCCGCTGATTTTATACTTCACTGCGCCACACAAACAACTTCCTTCAACATTTGCATCTATCATTTTAGTTACGTCTCTCTATGATTTTTCTTGATAAAGAAAGCATCGAGCCATGTGACTATTACTACTTATGCGTGCATCCGGATAACTTTCCTTGCACTCTGGCATGGCTTGTTCACAACGGGGATGGAAATGGCAACCCGCCGGTGGGTTAATGGGTGACGGCATTTCGCCTTGCACACGAATAACTTTACGTTCTTTCGTTGCGCCTTCTTTTTCAATCACTGGAACTGCGGACAGTAGCGCCTTTGTATAAGGGTGAAGTGGATTTTCCATAACTTCCCGCACCAGGCCCTGCTCTACTATTCTCCCCAGGTACATTACTGCCACTTCATGTGCCAGATATTCCACCACGGATAAATCATGGGTAATAAATAAATAGGCCAACCCTAGTTCGTCCTGCAAGTCTTTTAACAAATTTAGTATTTGCGCCTGTACAGAAACATCCAGCGCACTGGTTGGTTCGTCACAAATAATCAACTTGGGTTCAACGGCTAAGGCGCGCGCAATGCAAATACGTTGGCGCTGACCACCAGAAAATTCATGGGGATAACGATGCTTCACATCCGCAGGCAATCCAACTTGTTCAAGCAATTGGTCAACTCGTGCTTCGCGAGATTTTGCGTCACCACCAATACCCTGAGTAATCATGCCCTCTTCAATGATGTCAGCGACCATCATGCGTGGATTCATGGAAGAAAATGGATCCTGGAAAATAATCTGCACATCACTACGATGACTACGCAACTGACTGGTTGAAAGCGAAGTAAGATCTGCGTCACCAAATTTTACCTGGCCCGCAGTGGGGCGTATTAACTGTAATATTCCCTTACCCACTGTCGTTTTCCCGCAGCCCGATTCACCTACTAATGCCAGCGTGTGGCCTGCGGGTATCGATAAAGAGATATCATCCACGGCTTTAACATGATTCACCACACGACGCAGCAAACCTTTATGAATAGGAAAGTGGACTTTCAAGCCTTCTACAGTTAACAAACTTTGGTCATCTGTGTTTTTAGGTTTTGTTATCGCAGCTTCAGTAGTGGCTTCTTTATTTTCTCCCTGCTCAGCTGGTTTTGTTATTGACTTCTCTTGTAGAGGGTCGTGTAAATGACAGCGCACACCACCTGAGCCATTTGGCTTCCACTCAGGTACCTGTTGGCGGCACACATCCCAGGCGGAATCACAGCGATCCGCAAAACGACACCCGCTAAATACAGTATCCAGTGATGGTACATTACCGGAGATAACCGAAAGCCGTTGGCCGCGTTTCTCCATATCAGGTAATGATTCAAACAATTTTTTTGAATAAGGATGTTTGGGGTCAGCAAAGAATTCCGCGCGGTCAGCTTCTTCGACAATTTGGCCCGCATACATAACCGCCACACGATCAGCCATTTCTGACACCACACCAAGATCATGAGTGATCAGCAGAATCGCCATACCATTATCTTTTTGTAACTGTCGCATGAGATCCAGAACCTGTGCCTGAATGGTGACATCCAGCGCAGTAGTGGGCTCATCAGCAATTAACAATTCTGGCTCACCGGCCAACGCCATGGCAATCATCACCCGCTGCTTCATGCCACCAGAGAGTTGATGCGGGTATTCTTTAAAACGCTGCGCGGGATCGGGGATCCCTACCGCTTCAATTAACTCCACTACACGGTTCTTTGCCGGTTCACCTTTTAACCCCATGTGCCTCACCAGAACTTCTTCTATCTGCTGACCAATAGTAAGCACAGGATTAAGGCTAGTCATCGGCTCCTGGAAAATCATTGCAATACGTTTGCCACGCACATCACGCATGGCGACTTCCGGCAATTGCAGCAGATCTTCGCCATCCAGCCGCACGACACCGTTGGTGATGCGACCTGCTGGTTCAGGAACCAGACGCATGGCAGATAATGCAGTCATGGATTTTCCACAGCCTGATTCCCCCAGCAATGCAAAAGTCTGCCCCTTTTCGATTTCAATACTGACACCATCAACCGCTCGCACTATGCCACCGGCTACGGCAAATGAGGTTTGCAGGGATTCAATTTGGAGCAAGGATTCTGTCATTATTATTTTCCTAAACTATTTTTCCTAAACGATGTTTTCCTAAACTAAATAATTAGCTCTCATTTTATTTTCTTCTAATATTACTTGTGCGTACGACCAACACGCGGATCAAAGGCATCACGCACCGCATCCGAGAATAAATTAGCCGCCAGCACCAAAACAAACATAAACCAGAATGCAGCAACTAACGACCACCACACCACAGGCTCGCGCGCCATTTCCAGACGAGCGCTGTTTATCATGTTACCCCAACTGATCATGCTGGGATCCACGCCAACGCCCACATATGAAAGTACAGCTTCCGCCAACACCAGCCCACTGAAATCTAGAACAATGACAATCAGCACAATGTGCATCACATTGGGTAATATATGACGGCTAATGATTTTCATATCTTTTACACCAAAAGCTGTGGCCGCCTGAATATAATCCATCTCGCGAAGTTTTAAGGTTTCGCCACGCAGTAAACGGCACAGCCCCGTCCAGCTGGTAATACCCAGAATCAAACACAGAAACAGCAAACGCAGATCGGCACGTTCAACTACCGTTTCAAACATGTCCGGATTATTGGTGATATACAGGTCAACAGACAAAATAGCCGCGGCGATTAACAGCACACCAGGAATTGAATTTAACGTGGTGTAAATGTATTGAATCACATCATCCACCCAACCACGGAAATGACCAGCCATTATTCCCAGCAGTATGGCAAACGGCAGCATGATCAGTGTGGTTAACGTACCGATAACCAGACCGGTACGAATGCTCTTGAGGCTTAAATAAAGAACATCATTGCCCACCTTATCGGTACCCAATAAATGGTATTGGACACCCAGCTCTACCACCAACGCTGCAAACAGAAT
>JAUWVK010000138.1 GCA_030617485.1 Gammaproteobacteria bacterium | reverse complement strand
GGCAGGCCAGCATTTTCCATTTCCTTCGATGCGGTTTTAACGCTGGCAGCATCATAGTTGGGTGTGTTCCCGCCCCGTAAAATAATATGACAGTCCTCGTTGCCTTTGGTGGCAAAAATAGCGGAGCGCCCTGCTTTGGTTAACGATAAGAAGTAGTGAGGTTGGCTGGCTGCGTGAACAGCATCGATAGCAATTTTTAAATTACCATTGGTGCCATTTTTGAACCCCACCGGGCAGGATAAACCAGAGGCCAGCTCTCGGTGTGCCTGGCTCTCTGTTGTGCGAGCACCTATAGCGCCCCAGCTAATGAGATCGGAGACATATTGTGGTGTGATCAGATCAAGATATTCTGTGCCCGCTGGTATACCCATGTTATTGATGTCTAGTAGTAATTGGCGAGCTAAATTGAGTCCTTCATTGATCTCAAAGCTACCATTTAGATGTGGGTCATTAATTAGTCCCTTCCAGCCTACCGTGGTGCGTGGTTTTTCAAAGTAAACGCGCATAATAATGAGCAAATCATCGGCTAGCTCGTCTCGTAAGGTTTTTAACCGCTTAGCGTATTCCAGCGCGGCTTCTGGGTCATGAATAGAGCAGGGGCCAATAACCACTATCAGTCGATCATCTTTACCGGTCAATATTTCGTGCACGGATTGACGTGTTCTGGCAACAGTTTCAGATGCTGTGTCAGTAATGGGATGTGATTTAAGTACCTCAGCAGGCGCGATAACTTCTTTGATTTCGCCAATACGGAGGTCGTCGGTTTGGTAACGAGTATTCATGAATTTTTATATTGTGAGTTTGTATGTAAGTTTAATATTGTTCAAATGTTAGTATTAGCGGGCTCTGCGTGTATTTTGTCCCTGTGCTTGCAGGTAACCAGCAGCCCATTTTCCCCGATTACTGCTCGTGAGTCGAGCGGTAAGTATTAAGAATGGCTGTGAAGTTCAATGACTACTATTATGGGGCTAAAAAGGAGTATCAATGAAGAGGCACCATAGACCCTGTTCCTCAGTACGCAGTTTTGTCGGGTTACTAGCGGGGATAACACTTCTACTAACCCCAATGTTCGCGGAGGCCTATCACTTACCCAAGTGGGAGTGGGGTCTGGGTGTTGGCGGGTTGAATGTGCCGGCTTACCGTGGCGCTAAAGGTCACAAACGCTACCTGTTGCCAGTCCCTTTTATCGCTTATCGAGGTGAATCTGTGCGTATGGATGAAGATGGTATGCGAGGCCGCCTTTTTGAAAGTGAACGCATTCACCTGGATTTGAGCATTGCTGGTAATCTCCCGGTTCCAGAAGACGATGACGGCGCCAGAGCAGGCATGCCAAACCTTGACCCAGTGGGTGAGTTTGGTCCGACTCTGGATATTTCATTGACTCGCAATGGTGAGAGGCATCATGGTGAAGCTAGCATATGGTTGCGCTTTCCTGTGCGAGCGGCATTATCTGTGGGCAACCCCCTCATTGCACAGCAAGGCTGGGTTTTTTCTCCTTATGTTGATTTGGCTTACCGGAAAGGCGCATCACGTTCTCATTGGCGAGCAAGCCTTGCTCTAGGCCCCCTATATGCGACACGCCGGTATCATGAATATTTTTACAAAGTACCTGTAGAATTTGCTACGGCTCAACGGCCGCAGTATCAGGCAGATGGGGGTTATAGTGGATCACGCGTTACATTAACCCTGGTGATGAACTCAAAGCACTGGTTTGTCGGCGCTTTTGCGCGATACGATGATCTAAATGGCGCGGTGTTTGAAGATAGTCCTCTGGTGGAGATCAATCACTATTTTGCCATGGGGTTTGCTATATCAAGAATTTTTGGATCGTCCAGTGAGAAGGCGCCACACTAAAAATTATTATTTCCCAGAACTTTTTTGTTAGCTTGTAATGAGCGGTTAACAGCGTAACGATTTATGGGGCTGCCCCCATGCTTTGTAGTAATTCAACGGTATCCGTACTACCTGATCGCATGGCATATCCCAGGGCAGAAAAACCGTTTATGTCTCGAGCATTCATATCAGCTTTTGCGCTAATCAGAATGTCCACAATATCGCGATGCCCCATGCTAGCGGCCTCATGTAATGCGGTGAAAGCATATTGATCTGCTTGATTGGGGTTTGCGCCTAGCTGAAGTAATAATTCAACGGAATCCATATTGCCATCACTGGCGGCCGCAAGCAGTGGCCATATTCCTCGGTCATCTAGCTCATCAATATCTTCGCCTTTTTCTACAAGCTGTTTTATGCGTGTTGTGTCGCCGGACTCTACTGCATCATGTAGAGGCCCGGCCCAAAGTGTTGGGGTTAGTAGTAAGGTCGCAGCCAGTGTTGAACATGCGAGTTGAAGTAAATACTTTAGTGACATTTAACCAGGCTTATCTGTAAAAGTGTGATTGTATCGTTACTGAAATATTGGTGGTTTGCTTATAAGGTACCAACGTTTTTTATCAGGGAAATATTCCCATTGTTGCTTGTCATCTAAAGAACGTTCTCGTAAGTTATTTTGATTGTAATAACCTATTGTTACAGTTTGTTTAGCCGTCATGGTTTTTTCATCAAAGCTACGGCTGTTTACGCTGTAATTGGTAAGACGTATATTTTTCAGGTGTTTGGGAATGCTGGGTTGTTCGTTTGAGTCCCACTTATGAAAAGAGTAGGCCATATCAAATTTCGCCCAACGTAGTGCTTTTTCATAAGCTCTGAGTGTGCTGTTTAATTTGTCCATTTTATCATAGGTAGTGGCACAGGCGCCCAGTAGCAAAAACAACAGACAAATTATGAGGCCCACGCATAATCTTTGTCTGTTTTTAAAATGGTTTTTGGTAAGAACCGTCAGCATGGCAAAATTTCCTGTATTGGCAGTTTCAAGAATAGTAACAGCTTCAATGTTTGTCGAGAACGTAAAAACTGGTAAGACTGTAGCATGAAATTCTGGTTGAAGCCGGCTGCCAGATTAATATTCTCTATCGCTATCCAGAACTATATAACCAAGATTACAATTTTGATGCTATAGCATCGGTTCGACTATTAGTATGGCGTTGGCCATGTTGCGTTTGGCATAAATGAGGAAAATTCGTTATCTATGCAAAAAATTATCTGGAGATAATTGTAGATAGTGACACGTTGGATGGAGTCAAAGAACAGATACTTGAAGCTAAGCAGTTTTCTTTGGGTTAGGATTTTTGGTTTAGAGCTAGTGATTTAGCACTTGTAGTTTAGGTCTCTGAGAAATGGAATTCAGACCGTGGATGTCTTGATAATTCTTCGAGCAGTTTATCGATGTCATGATCCCCTTCGATAAATAATTTCAGGAACGACTCATGGTGAGCAGCGTTGGCTTCTTCAAAACGGACGCCAATCCCTTCGCTTTTTGAGTGAGCAATGATGCTGTCAAATTCAACTCTTACCCAGCCATCCTCAGATTTAATAATTAATTCCAGGCGGCATTTCTGACCCAGTTCAATGCTTGATGGCGGCGTGAGGTTAACAAAAGCACCATCCAGGCTAACGTCGGCAGTTTCTCCATAAAGTCGGGTTCCATCAATAAGATGGAGTTCAACCATGATATCTAACGGTAATCGTGTGTATTGTCGATTTTCCATCGTATCCTTCCGCGTCGAAAATGATGATTTATATTATTATCAGTGGGGATTCTAGCTGGGTTGTGGCGGCACGTCATCTACTAGTTGTGTGATTAAAAATAATAGGCCGTATTAGCCTATATTTGGTCAAAAGGCGGCCCAAAAAAAACGCGTTGGTATAATTGCCAGCGCGTTTTTTGTATGACTTTAGTTCAATATAGCTACGAGATTATTTTTTACCCCAGGCATCCAGGGCTTTAAAGTAGCCTCGAGCACCCTTAGCCATGAAATAGTAGTCTTTGGCTCCAGCTCTCTCAAGCTCATACTGTAACCAGCGGACCTGTTTACCCACTTCATCATAAATCATCAAAGTGCGCTTTTGATCGATAGCTTTTTTGATGTATTTGCGTAGTTTTTTCTTCTCATCAAGACTGGCCCAACGTTCTTTACCAGGATAAAAGCCAATGCCAGCGCGTTGATATTTATCACGCACGTCCAGAATAAGGGTTTTCTTATTAGGGGCGGTTGCCTGGTCACTGAAGGCGTCAGGATGAAGGAAGCGTTTTTTGAACACCTTTTTAGGAATCAAGTTGGCGACATTTACTGGAGTTTTACCCAGTAATACGGCGAGCTTGGGGTTTGCCTTTGTCCACTCAAAAATACCGGCATCGAAAGAGAAAACGTTTTTAACGCCATGTTCCATTGCCTTTTTGGTGGCTTTGAAAGACTTCATACAGGTGCGGCCATTACAGTAAAAGACGATAGGCTTGGTTGTGCCGGCGCGCAATTTAGCAACTTTCCCTTCAAAGGATTTTTTTGCAACGGGAATGTTAACTGAGCCTGTTATATGGAGGGTTTCGTATTCCAGAATTGATCTGGCATCGACAACAACAACATCTTTGAACTGTTTGGCCAGATCCGCCAGTTC
>JAUWVK010000007.1 GCA_030617485.1 Gammaproteobacteria bacterium | reverse complement strand
CAACATAGAAGCATTTTTACCGGTTAGCACAAAAAACAACGCTTGCAAGATGTGTCATGATAATCCGGCGATGCAAGGCAAAAAGGTCAAAGGCCAGGCGACTGCTATGCCTGCCAGCCATTACACAGATTTACGTCATGCGCCGGGAAAGGTAACGACGGAGTTAATAGGCGCGCGTTATGTCTGTACCCAGTGTCATGTGCCACAAGCTAACGTGAAACCGATGGTGACCAATACGTTTGATGATTAACGTTTGAGTTGGCCGGCCGTTTTATGCGGAGCAGAGCGAGGCAGCGAGACGCATAAAACGGCCGGGCTGGATGACTTGTTAGCATCGCCTACCATAGTTTTGGATCATTAAGAGAATCGACACACGTTATTGAACCACCCTCAGGAAAAGAAGCAGAATTTAATTCCAAGGCATGCCAGCCCTCAGGAAATTCTAGCGTGTATGGGGGTGTGAATTTTTTAGCCAAGTCTGTTTTAAAACCAAACCTGGAATAATATTGTGGATCACCATAAACGAAAACAATAAATGAGCCTATATTGGAAATGTTATCTAACCCATGCTGGATCAACAATGAACCAATTTTGTTTTTTTGAAATTCAGGAGATACCGCTAATGGAGCTAGAATATAACCAAAATGCTCATTAGTGCTTTCATGGAAGACTGGACTAAAAGCAATGTGGCCTACAATTTGCCTGTTCTCTATAGCAACAAGAGAAATTATTTTAACAGGATGATTTTCACTTAGCAGATTGACTGCAATATCAGATACCATCTGCGCTTCTGAAGCGTCAAAAGCTTGCAGATACACATTCTTGATGTTTTCTGCATCACCTAAGGTTGCTTCTCTTATTTTCATGGGTTGCTTACAGTTAATATACCCAGAGTGGCGTGTAACCCTGCCCTGAGGTTGCGGGGCCTGCCTTTAAGCGGCGGGAAATACCGCGTTAGAATCAAATACCGGCCCGTCCACACACACCCGTTTCATAGCCGGTCCGGTTTCAGTCTGAACTTCTACCACACAGCCAGCACAACCACCTACTGCGCAAGCCATGAACTCTTCCAGTGAAACCTGGCAGGGCAAATGATATTCCTGGGCTAATTTTGCAACCGCCTCTAACATGGGATGTGGACCACAGGCGAAAACTGCAACTTCTTTACGTTGCTCTTCTGATAAGGCGTCCAGCCAGGTGCGGGCAAGATCAGTGACATAACCGTTAAAGCAGCCAGGGTAGTCCTGCTGGCTGGCCAATCGTGAGGCAAAACCCCAGTCGTCCATTAATGGCATGGCGGCAATCACATCATCGGGAACGCCCGGCACCATAATTTGTGATGGTTGTGTTTTGAAGGGGAACGGTACTTCCGAACCCATGATCACAAAGGGTTGATAGGCATCCTTTACTTCACGCATGGAGTCGGCCAGAAATACCATGGGAGGAATGCCGACACCGCCGCCGATTAATAACGGTCGCGAATGTCTCATCTGTGTTTCAAACGGCTTACCGATGGGTCCCATGATGCTTAAAACATCGTCGACTTTTCGTTGCGCCAGCAGGCGCGTGCCTTCACCCAATACTTTGAACAGGAAGTCGACCCAGCCGTTTTTGGCGCTGACGCGCATGATGGATAATGGCCGGCGCATGGGCAATGCGGGGTCACACTGGATGTGTGCAAACTGACCGGGTTTTGCACTAGCGGCTATTTCCGGCGCATGTACTCGCAGAATAACCTGGTCGCCTGGAAAATCCTGACGTTCGAGGATTTTGGCATTTTCAACCGCAATAGTGTCGCGGTGTGACTTGTGTTGTGAAGTGTCTTGAGAAGAGGTCATGTCAAAAATAATTTCGTGTAATGAGGTTCATGTAATAGTTAGGGGCCAAACTTTATTTGTCCGGCTACAAGAGTATGCGTGACGCGGCCTTTCATTTCCCAGCCGATGAAAGGTGAGTTGTGGCCCCGACTGATGAAACTATCTGTATGGAGCTCCCAATATTGTTCTGGATCAAAAACACAGACATCTGCTCGTGTACCTGCCCCCAAACTTCCGCCTAAACCATTCTCAATAATACCAAGAACAGATGCGGGTAATTCAGTCAGGCGAGAGATGGCTTCCGATAAATCGAGTACGTTTTCGTCAACAAGACGCAGCGTGAGTGGCAGTAAAGTTTCAAGCCCGCTAATACCAGCCTCGCTAGAAGGAAACGGCGCCAGCTTGGCATCGGCATCATGAGGCTGATGATCAGAGCAAATAACTCCAATGGTTTTCTGGGTTAAAGCTTTACGCAGGCCGTCCTTGTCGCGCTGTGTGCGCAAGGGAGGACGAACATGACATTGACTATCAAAATAACCAATGTCCATCTCGGTCAGAAATAGCTGATGGATAGCGACATCAACGGTAACGGGTAAGCCGTCATGTTGAGCGCGAGCGATCATTTTTGCAGCGCATTCGCTGGAGAGCTGGCAAAAGTGGGCGCGGACACCAGTTTGTTCAATCAGCTGTATTTCGCGCGCCACCGCAATAGTTTCGGCCGCTTCCGGTATGCCCGGCAGGCCGAGCCGTACACTGACTGCGCCTTCGTGCGCGCAACCGCCGTTTGCCAGCCAGTGGTCTTCGGCATGCAAAAAAATCGTCATGTTTTGGCTGGCCGCATATTCCATGGCGCGCCGCATTACTTCGGTATTATTGATCGGGTGGTTTGCATTACTCACTCCGACGCAACCCGCTTCTTTCAAAGCATCCATCTCGGATAAATGTTGACCTTCAAGTCCCTGTGTTAAAGCGCCCAGTGGAAGCACTCTGGCATTGTCGGATGTTTCGGCGTGGTGGCGAATTAAATCCACTACGGCAGGAGTATCGGTAACCGGGTCGGTGTCTGGTGGACACACCAGTGTGGTAATGCCTGCGCTGACTGCGGCAAATGTTTCGCTGGCGATAGTCGCCTTGTTTTCCTGTCCTGGTTCACGCAGGCGTGCATGCAGGTCGATCAATCCAGGACATACCACTTTATTGCTGGCATCAATTGTATGTTCGGGTTTAAAACCTTTTGGTGTTTTTCCCAAGGCCAGAATTTTTCCGTTTTCGATGTGCAGGTCGGTTACCTGGTCAATGTTGTTGGCCGGATCAATGACGCGGCCCCCTGTAATACTGATGTTCATTCGGCGCTTTCCTCAACGGGAGGTCGGCCAAGCACCATGGACATAACCGCCATGCGTACTGCAATTCCGTTAGTGACCTGTTCCAGAATGACGGATTGTGGGCCATCGGCAACTTCTGAGGCAATCTCTACCCCGCGGTTGATTGGGCCGGGGTGCATGACAATGGCATCGGGTTTGGCCAATTTTAATTTCTCTTCGGTTAAGCCAAATGTTTGAAAATATTCCTGCTCGCTGGGTAGTAAAGCGCCCGTCATACGTTCTTTTTGTAGTCGCAACATAATGACCACGTCCGCATCGCGTAAGCCTTGTTCCAGATTATGGAATACATGGACGCCCAGGCTTTCAACCTGATCTGGAATGAGTGTCTTGGGGGCGACCACTCTTACCTCTGAAACCCCCAGTGTTGTGAGTGCATGAATTTGCGAACGCGCCACACGTGAATGCATGATGTCGCCAACAATGGTCACGGTGAGTGGTGCAAATTCTTTTTTGTGGCGGCGAATGGTGAACATGTCCAGCAACGCCTGGGTTGGATGCGCGTGTCGTCCATCACCGGCATTGATAACGCTAATATGCGGGGCGACGTGTTGGGCTATTAAATGTGCAGCACCGCTGTCACCGTGTCTGACTACAAACATATCGCACTGCATGGCTTCAAGGTTACGCAACATATCCAGCAGGCTTTCACCTTTTACCGTGGCGGAGGTATTCACGTTAATTTTGAGTACGTCCGCAGAAAGGCGTTTAGCTGCCAACTCAAAAGTTGTTAGAGTTCGGGTGCTGGGTTCAAAAAATAAATTTACAATTGTTTTGCCGCGTAAGAGCGGAACTTTTTTAACCTGTTGTGCGCTTACGCTGGTAAAAGATTCAGCAGTATCGAGGATGTCGATAATTTGCTGGCGTTTAAGGCCTTCAATCGTTAGGAGGTGGCGCAGGCGTCCCTGGTCATCCAGTTGCAGGTTATGTTGAATCATGGCGTTTCCACCGCTTCTAATATTTGTAGTTGCAATGGATCGGGCCCAGACAGTTTGACGTGTTCATGTTGGCCTAGCTTAAATTGTTTACCTACAACATCTGCCTGTATCGGGAGTTCGCGACCACTACGGTTGCCGAGCACTGCAAGTGTTACTGAGGCAGGTCTGCCGTAATCGAAAATTTCATTAAGTGCTGCGCGTATGGTGCGGCCGGTGTGCAAAATATCGTCCACCAGAATGATATGAGCGTCGTCTACTGACACGGGAAGTTTTGAAGGTTTGACCTGAGGGTTCATGCCGATGCGTGAAAAGTCATCCCGGTAGAATGAAATGTCTAACTGCGCTAGAGGTTGTTGAATGTTGAGCAGCGCATGCAATCGTTCTGCTACCCAGACGCCGCCAGTGTGAATGCCAACCATAACAGCATCGTTAATGTTGGTGTCTACGAACTTTTCGCGAAGTTCATTGGCCATCTGATCGATGAGTTTATTGATGTCGTCTTGTTGTGTTGTCATAAGCGCGTATTGTTTTATTGTTTATTTTCAATCTTCTGTTGATCTAACCAGGACTCAAGAATGACTTTTGCCGCAACTTTATCAATGTCTGCTTTTTGAATCTTGCGAGATTTTTTCTTTTGCGCATTTTTTATCGGGGGCTGGCGCGAATTGTTTAACTGGCGTTCTGCTTCCAGTGATGACAATCGCTCATCCATAAAATGGGCGCGCAGATTGTACCGCCCATTCAGTTGATTCCCAAATCGTTGTGCTTTGTAGCTAAGATCATGGAAGGTGCCATCCATATTCAGGGGTAAACCAACAACCAGTTCATCTGGATTCCACTGTTCTATGAGTCTTGTTATGGCTTCCCAGTCTGGTTTGCCATCAGTTGCACGTATGGTCACCAAAGCTGTTGCAGTTCCGGTGAGTTCCTGACCTACTGAGACCCCGATACGTTTTAGACCGTAATCAAAACCGAGCAGCGTTCGTGCTTTGGGGGATTGTTTAGTCATGGTGTTGCTCATTACGTAGATAGTTGCGTCAGTAGTTGTGCTTGTCATTAGGTTAGCGGACATGATCTTATGCGTGCCCAGCTTCGCCAGTGAGTTGGTGAATGTTAACTCCGAGCAGTGATGCAGCCGCCTCCCAGCGTAGCTCAGGTTTGGTATGGAATAAAATCTCAGGGCTTGCCTCGTTAGTTAACCAGCTATTTTCCAGGATTTCTGCTTCCAGTTGCCCTGCCCCCCAGCCTGCGTAACCCAGGGTGATCAGATAATCTTGTGGCGCTATGATGTTGCTGGAATCTTCTGCTGGCCTGTCAGCCATGGAGCGAATAATGTCATTGGAAGACGTTAGCCCTATTTCATCCGTGACGGGCAAGGTGGATTCCCATTGGCCAATAGGTCGATGTAATACAAACCCACGTTCCACGTTCACCGGGCCACCCTGATATATCGTTTTTTCATCACGAAGGTGTGCAGGAGCTTTTTCGCCTAGCTGTTCCATTAGCTCACCCATGGTGAGTTCCAGGGGCTGGTTGATGATGACGCCCATGGCGCCATGTTCATTGTGTTCGCAGATGTAAGTAACGCTGTGAAAAAAGCTGGGATCCAGCAAATTAGGCATGGCAATGAGGAAATGATTGGTGAGGAAACCGGTCTCGACCATAGGCGTATTATGGACTACGCGCGCCTAAAATTACAGGGCTATATGCATTAGTCCTGATAGTGACAGATGATCAACCTGATGACTGTTAAGTGGATGGGTGTGGATGAAAAAAATCAGCGAGCGGTAAATTTCTGGCCAGCCTCAAATACCCAGGTACGGGTGATAACCAGTTCGTCAGTGTCTTTGCGAATATTTTCAGGGAAACGAGCAAACGGAGCCGCTAATCGTACAATCCTGACGGCACCATCATCGAGGATCTTGTGGCCTGATGATTTTCGAATCTTAATGGACAGAATGCTGCCATCAGGGTTAAGGGTGACGGCCATTATTAAGCTGCCGGAGAGTTTTTTGCGTTTGGCTTCATCAGGAAAATTGATTTTGCCTATGCGTTCAACTTTGGATCGCCAGGCTTCTTCGTAGCTGGCAAATCGGTATTCCCTGGTGCGTGCTGAAATATAATTACGTTTGGGCCTATGGGCAAAAACACGTTGGGTCTGATCAATTTCTGCTGACAGACGAGCGATTTCCTTGCTGCGCGAAAGTAACTGGGCTGCAGTGAGTTGTTCTTTAACCTCTGCCTGTTGGGCAACAATACCGGTAGAAATTTTTCGGTCAGATTTTGCAGCAGTTAACACTTCCTGATGGGTTTCTTCGGTGGTGGTGGGCATCGTGGTTTCCGGCACCACTTCTTTTACATCGCCGGCTTCACCGGTGGCAACATCCGGTGTGACGGGGGATGCTGGTCGGACTTTTTCTTCTGTGTCGCCGCCGCCTTCCTGATTGGCCTGGGCGAGGAAGTCTGCATCTTCAATGTCTTTGTCAGCTTTACTTTGAACCAGAGTGACTTCAAGTCCCGGTAGCTTTTGCAGGGGTTGGCTGTGATCAGCGGCATCAAAACTAATGCCAAGAATGATTAAGCTATGCATCACCACGGCAAAAAAGATCGTCAGGCTGAGACGGTCTCCCGAAGTCACATTAGGTCGGTTTGCGGTAATGGTTGCCATGGTTGTTTTTAGAAAGCTACGTTAAGCATCGAACGGCTGGTAGATCGATGCTTTAAGTAAAGTAGGTGTTGAAATAGCTATTTATTACTCCGGTTGAAACTCTATTTTAACGGTAGACAGTTAATGACTAACGGGGTTGCTATTCAACCGCGTCAGTACGGTGCGGGTCAATAACCCACTGATAATGCCCAGTACAGAGGCTAATGCCAGCAGCACAGGGAACAGGGTCAGAATTCCCGGGTGAGGCACAAATAGACTGTAGGCGACCCAGAATTGCCCACTCATATGTGCCATGGCTGCAGCCAGACCCAATCCCAGTGGCCCAATAGCCCAGGAGGATCGTAATTTTGGTCCCTCCGGGGATTTTCTGTATGAGAAAGCATACAGCATTCCTAGTATGGCAATGCTGGCAATGGCACCACTGGCGCTGAGGAAAAAGGTGGGCGAAAGAAATGTGCCGATGAGAATGCTGCCGACCAGGACTCGCAATAGTGTTACCCAGGCCGCCATGCGCCAGCCGTATCGGCACAGCACGAGTAGCGTGACCACATTGGCTAGCCCAGGTTTGATGCCGGGTAATGGACTTGGCAGGGCGCTTTCCGCGATATGAATGGTAATGGCGAGTGCTGCTAAAGCGGCGACCAGATGGTCATCGCGAGTGGTTTTGATGGTGCGTGTTGTGGTCATGGCTGGGTGTGATTAATAAAGTGTAACTAAAATTACGTTGTTAAAAATTGATGCTATCGAAGCGGGGGTCAGATCCCAGTATTTGCACGCTCACCTGATTGGGCAGGCAAGTAGCATTTTCTCCGCCCTGGGTTAACCAACCGGTGTGAACGCAGAGTTTGTTGGGGCAGGGAGAATCGATAAATCGAACCTGTCCATCCAGCACCCGGATGTGGCTGTTGCCTAGTAGCCCGGGGGCATGGAGTTCCTGGTTCTGAAATAAATTCAGGCGTGCCCAGCGTTTTCCTTCCACATATACAACCACCTCAGCGCCATGACCATCGCTGTGCCAGAAGGTCATGAATACCCCTGACAGTATGGCAAATGCAAATCCCAGAAGGACGACATCACCTTTTGTTATCCAGCTGTTGATCCGGGGTTTGGGCATGGTGGGAGGCATGTTTATTATTGTGTTGCTATGGTTTGCGTTCTGGTGAAAGCGCTTCGCTGACAATAATTTGAGGCAGAGTTTCGGTTTCGAAATGGATTCGATCACGAATGCCGGGGGTGATTTGTATAACGCCCTGATTATCCACCAGCATAGCTCCCTTGATGCTCATGGCTCGTGCTACCGGCAACCAGTCTTTGGGGCCGGCCACAAAGAGAGCTGTTGCCGCGGCGTCGGCCAGATCAGCCTGGTCCGCGAAGACGGTGACTGAGCTCAAACCCTCAGCCGGGTAACCGGTACGTGGGTCGATGATGTGGTCATAGCGTTTGCCTTGCCATTCAAAGAAGCGTTCATAATCGCCAGAGGTGAAGATGCTTTCATCCTGGTTGGTTTCCACTGAAGCCAGAATACCCGGCTGGCGAGGATGCCTAATCCCTACCCGCCAGGGCCGTTGGCCATGCTGGCCGATAGCGCGTAAATCACCACCGGCGTTGACTACAGCATGTTGAATACCGGCTTCCTGTAATGTTTCGATGGTGCGATCGACCGCATAGCCTTTGGCGAAGGCGCCGAAGTCCAGTCTGGTGGCAGGGTTGCTCCCCTGAATGCTGATGCCATTCACTTTCACGCTGTCCATGCTGGGATGCTGGTCGAGCAGTTTTTGAATTTCTTCCGGAGATGGAGGTGGTCCTTCTGGTGGCTCGTCGCTGGCAAATCCCCATAACGCGATGAGATTGCCAATAGCAGGATTAAAAAGACCACCGCTGAGTGTTGAGAGCTCAGTGGATCGTTTAATTAAGGGTAAAATCGAAGGCCCACCAGTAAAAGATTTGCCGCTGGTGAGAAAAAAATTGGTTCGGGTGAGTGGCCCAGCGTGCCAGGCGTGCCAGGCACGATGCATGTACTTAAAATCTTCATCGAGCTGAGCAACAATTTGTTGCCCTCTTTCTTCTTCAACCCCCCAGAGCTTGATGTCAACGATGGTGCCAAAGACCAGCAATTGTTGATGGTAGACGGCTGGTTTTGGACTGCAGCCAAGTAATAAAAGCAGTGAAAATGCCAGTAAAACGCGGTTAAATGTTACGAACATGTCGCTAAATACCTAGTTAATGCGCTTTTCAATGGCGTCCATAAGCTGGCCGGCGATATCCAGACTGTAGAGGGTATCAAGCTCGCGTATGCAGGTGGGGCTGGTAACGTTGATTTCGGTCAGGTAGTCACCAATGACATCCAGCCCCACAAAGAGTAACCCCATTTCCTTGAGTCGTGGTGCGACCTGTTCGCAAATCCAGTAGTCACGTTCCGATAATTCCACTCCTACTCCCTTGCCACCAGCAGCAAGATTGCCGCGGGTTTCGCCCTTGGCGGGTACCCGAGCGAGCGCAAATGGCACAGGTTCTCCGTCAATTAACAAAATACGTTTATCGCCCTGACTGATTTCCGGAATAAAGCGCTGTGCCATGGCATAACGGCTGCCGTATTCTGTGAGGGTTTCGAAGATGACGCTGATGTTTGGGTCGTCTGCACTCACGCGAAAAATGGAGGCACCACCCATGGCATCCAGCGGTTTTAATATGACATCGTTATGTTCATTGAGGAACTGTCGCAACCGAGTTTGGTCACGGGTAACCAGGGTGGGCGGGGCACATTGTGGGAACCAGGCACAGGCCAGTTTTTCGTTGGCCTCGCGCAAGGACTGGGTTCGATTCACTATCAATGTCCCCTGTGCCTCAGCGAGTGCCAGGATTTGGGTGGCATAGAGATATTCAGTATCGACGGGCGGATCCTTGCGCATCAGGACTACGTCCAGATCCGACAGTTCCATTTCATGTGATTCACCGAGGCTAAACCAGTCATTTGGGTCATCCTGTACAGTGAGCTCTCGGGTGCTGGCATAGGCCTTGCCATCTCGCAAATAAAGGTCACTCATCTCCATATAAGCAAGATTCCAGCCGCGGTTTTGTGCAGCAAGAGCCATCGCAAAAGTGCTGTCTTTGTGGGTTTTGATGGAGCCGATGGGGTCCATCACAAGGCCAAGTTTGGTCATATTTTAATCAATCGTATGGAGATAAGTAGTGGATAAAATGAGCCCCAAGAGGATGGTTTGTCAATCCAGACAATGCAGTAATTTCGCTGGGTAGAAATATCTGCATTATTAATCGCTTGTCCTTTAAGTATCCTGATAGGCGGCCGATAGTTTTCCTGTGAACCTGACAGGAACGATATTTGTATGGGTAGCAAGCACTTATGGATTGTACTTGAATAATGTGATAAATAAACAGAGCGATGCTATTGATTTAACAGGCCAGTTTAGGGCTTTCCTGCTCTGTCGTAACACTGGAAACAACGTAGACCATTACCTTTAACTGATTCAAGAAAGTATGTGGTCGGATAATAAAGTTGTTTAAGCATGGCTCTTCCCATATGAATATTGATGGATTTGGTTGGTGTTTGTAACGGCGTAAAACGATTTCGTTTTACGCAAACGCAGTTTTAACTCTGATAAGAGGTGTAATGGTGGCGAGCGATACAACAGATTCCGCCCTGGACGGCGTGAAAGTCATGGTTATTGATGACAGTAAAACCATTCGGCGCACTGCGGAGACGCTTTTAAAAAAGGCTGGCTGTGAAGTTGTGACCGCCGTTGATGGTTTTGAAGCACTGGCAAAAATTACCGATCAAAACCCGGACGTTATTTTTATCGATATTATGATGCCGCGCCTGGATGGGTATCAGACCTGTGCGCTTATCAAGAAAAACAAAACATACAAACACACACCGGTTATTTTGCTAACAAGTAAAGATGGGCTTTTTGACCGCGCACGTGGACGCATTGTTGGTTCAGATAGATACCTGACTAAACCTTTTACCAAGGACGAATTACTGGGCGCAATTAAAGAACACCTTGTAACTGAGTAGCAGGTAGAGACTAAATAAACGAATTTTTATTATTAATTTTTTTGAGTGTAATTAAGTAACTTTTGGGAGCAACAAAATGTCAAATATTTTGATAGTCGACGACTCACCTACCGAAACACTTGTGTTGACTACAATGCTGGAAAAAAATGGGTTTGTAGTTTCCACGGCAGCAAGTGGTGAAGAAGGGGTTGAGAAGGCCAAGAGCGAGAAGCCAGACCTTATTCTCATGGATGTAGTTATGCCGGGTATGAATGGTTTTCAAGCAGCTCGGTCAATATCGAATGACTCAGAAACCAGTGCGATTCCAATTATTATTGTAAGTACTAAAGATCAGGAAACAGACAAAATGTGGGGTTTACGTCAGGGTGCAAAAGACTACGTGACTAAACCCGCTGATGAAAAAGAACTTATTGGAAAAATTAATGCGCTGGTTGGTGGTTAAGCATTGTTTGGTTCGTGTGGTTGAAAATAATTTTAGATTAATGTTTTAGGGTATTAATTAAGTGGCCAAGAAAATACATCCTTTTGAATTGTTACGGGAACTGGAAGCGTTAAGTATAAAAAACGCTAAAGGTTTACCGCAAGAAGTTGAACTGAAAGAGTTGTGGGATGGTATTGGCTTTCGTATTGGCGATATTTATATGATTGCCCCGCTGGATCAGGTTAATGAGATTTTGTACTACCCTAGTATGACGCTTGTGCCTGGCACCATGCCCTGGGTGAAGGGGTTGGCAAATATTCGTGGTTCACTATTGCCGGTGATGGATTTGCAACGTTACCTGGGTCAGCCAGCAATACATTTGCGACAACATTCACGAATAATGGTTATTAACCAGGGTGAATTGACCGCCGGGTTGCTGGTGGACGAAGTTATGGGTTTGCGGCACTTTGAACCCGAAGAAAAAATTACGCGAATCAAAAAGCTTGATCCCTCTGTGAAAGCATACGTACGAGGAGCATTTCGGCAGGGAGAAATTATCTGGCATTTATTTGATATGTCAGTCCTTGCGTCTGACCCAGAATTTTACAAGGTGGCTGTTTAGGATTTTGTATGGGTATTAGCCTAATGCGCTTTATTGGCTAAATAAATACACCCGGATGGCCGCTAGTATTAATAGCGTAAAAAAGTAACAAAATCACCGAGGTTGCTGGTGACTTTTAGTAAATTAAAGAAAGATTGAAACAAAAAATAGTGTTAAACGTTATAAATGACTTGGCCAGGAGCCGATTACGATGAAAATAGGATTCAATACGAATTTAGCTGCTGATAAAGGCCTGCTATTTATAGGTGGTGGTGCATTAGTTCTCTTGATGCTTGCGGTTGCAACCTTCGTGTATGTGGGCACCCAGGCTGATTATGATAAGGAATATATTAGTTTGGCTGGTGAGCAGCGCGTTCTTTCGCAAAGCCTTGTGAAAAATGCTGTGGAATCATCCAGTGCCAAGGTTGAGGCCTTCAAGCAGCTTAAACAGGCGCGAATTTCATTTGAAAATATCCAGAATATTTTAACAAACGGGAATCCTGAAACCGGTTTGCCGGCAACGTCAGAAGCAGGTCAGGCTAACCTGGCGGCAGTAAATAAATTATGGACAGGCTTCGCCAAAGATGCTGATACAGTATTGGGTGCTGAAGGTGTTATTCGTATGTTGAGTGAGTTTGTTGGTGCCATCAATGAGGCCATGCCTAACTTGTTGGCTCTATCAGATGAGGTTGTGAGTATCATGATCGATTCCGGATCTAGCTCAAACCAGGTTTATGTTGCCAGTCGGCAGCTTATGTTGGTTCCTCGTATTTCTGTTAACGCCAATAAAATTTTGCAGGGTGGAGAAGGTTCTAAAGCGGCAGCAACACGATTTGGTCGTGATGCTGCATTGTTTGGTCGGGTGCTTGAGGCTATGTTGAAGGGTAATCGACGAATGAATATTAAGCGCGTGCGTGACCCTGACGCCCGCGAAAAATTAACAGAGGTTGTAAAACAATTTGATACTGTTCATGAACTGGTAGGCCGTGTTCTTGAGCAAACGCCGACCTTGATTAAAACCCAGAAAGCTTCTGTTGCCATGGCAAAACAGAGTGAGACGTTGCTGGCTTTAACTACATCCTTGATGGATGGGTATCGCAACCAGGGTGGTGATCGAGCCGTTACCGGTACAACAGGTAATATGCTGGGTGTCATCGCATTGTTATTGTTTGTCTGGTTGGGGGTAAAAGTTCAGACTGAAACAAGCAGTCGTTTGACGGTAACAGCTGACCACAATAAACGTAATCAGGATGCCATTATGCGGTTGCTGGATGAAATTGGCGATTTGGCTAATGGTGATTTGACAGCTACAGCTACTGTGACGGAAGACATTACTGGCGCTATTGCGGATGCTCTTAACTACACTATTGACCAGCTACGTGTTCTGGTTTCCACCATCAATGAAACCACCGTGCAGGTATCATCAGCTGCTCAGGAAACGCAGGCAACTGCTATGCATCTTGCTGAGGCCAGTGATCATCAGGCAGAACAGATTACAGCGGCATCTGCAGCTATTAACGAGATGGCAATTTCCATCGACACGGTGTCGAGTAATGCAGATGAGTCCTCAGGTGTTGCCACAAACTCTGTGGAGATAGCGAAAAAAGGTGCTAAAGCGGTGCAGGATAACATCCGCGGCATGGACACTATTCGTGAACAGATTCAGGAAACCTCAAAACGTATTAAACGTTTGGGTGAAAGCTCACAGGAAATCGGCGACATGGTTGAGCTTATCAACGATATTGCTGATCAAACCAACATCCTGGCCTTGAATGCTGCTATCCAGGCAGCCATGGCTGGTGAATCAGGTCGTGGTTTCGCGGTGGTTGCTGATGAGGTGCAACGACTTGCTGAGAAATCCACTGATGCAACACGCCAAATTGAAGCCCTGGTGAAAACGATCCAGTCAGATACCAGTGAAGCGGTTGCTTCTATGGAAACATCAACAACTCAGGTGGTTGAAGGAGCCAAGCTTGCGCTACATGCTGGTGATGCTTTGGCCGAAATCGAAAACGTATCGACCCATCTGGCTGAGTTAACTCAATCAATATCGGGTTCAGCACAGCAACAGGCAACGGCAGCTTCGAGTATCTCGGAAAGTATGAATGTGATCCAGGAAGTGACCACGCAGACGTCAGCGGGTACTAATGAAACATCGGCTTCAATCGGTAACCTTGCAGATCTGTCGAATGAATTGCGCCGTTCAGTTTCTGGCTTTAAATTGCCGGGTTAGTTTATTATTTTTATTTAAGGGCTGTTTGTTGTAATTGATCGATAGAAAATATATTACAAGTAAATGACTACGTGTTAATGAAACCGACGATAGAGTATTTGCCTGGGTTTGAAGAGCTGGCGATTAAGCGGTTTCCTAAAATGGAGCGTGAACAGTTTGATCGATGGGCGGCCCTGCTCAAAAATCGGACCGGTATGCGATTCCCCGATAACAGGATTTCATTCCTGGTGACTAATTTGGGAATGCGTATGCGGCAGTTGGGGATTAGTGATTACCAGTCTTATTATGATTATGTTCAAAATGGCCGCGAAGCCATGGTTGAATGGGATAAGCTGGTTCATTATCTGACGGTGCATGAGACGCGTTTTTTGCGCAACGAAAATGTACTGGCAATGATTAGTGGACATTATTTGCCTGAAATGTTGGGCGAAAATGAAGCAGCAACACCGACAACAATTGATGTCTGGAGTGTTGGTTGTTCCACCGGCGAAGAACCTTATAGCGTTGCTATGACGATAGATGATTTTATGGTTCAGCGTGGCGGTGATTACTATCTTGGTGTTACGGCAAGCGATATTAGCCGTGATGCGCTGGCAGTTGGCCGTAAGGGAGTTTATAGCCGAAGACAAATTAAGGACATAGAGCCGGATTGGCTAGATAGATATTTTTCGATAACAGATGACGATAAATTCCAGGTGCATAAGGCACTACGTAAGCGGGTTTGTTTTAATCATCTAAATATTCTGGACGTGGGCAAAATGCCCATTGGTAAAATGAATATTATTACCTGTCAGAATTTGTTGATCTATTTTGACAAGGAACAACGGATAGAAATAGCAAATACACTAGTTGAACATTTGCTGCCGGGCGGGTTGTTGATTTTAGGCGTGGGAGAGTTGTTGCAATGGGATAATTCGTCCGTTGAGCGATACCCATACGAAAACACGCTAGCATTTAAACATGTGCAATAAATGTTTTATTAGTGTTTAAAAAGATACTGGTAAAAAGGCAATTGCTATTAATAAATAATTTTAAACAGGCATGTTGAAGATATGGGCGAACAACTTGATTACGCCACACTAAAGTGGATCAAAGATGAAATCCAGGAAAGCCTGAATCAAACACAGCAGGCTCTGGAAGCCTTTATTGAAGATTCCAGTGATACAACGCAAATCCGTTTTTGCGCGGCTTACCTTCATCAGGTGCTGGGCACGCTGCAAATGGTGGAGATTTATGGCGCCGCTTTGCTTGCTGAGGAAATGGAAAAAGTTGCCAATGCGTTGCTTAATGAAAAAATATCGCAAAAAGATGATGCTTTTGACGTCTTAATTCGCGCAATAATCCAGTTACCCGCATACCTTGAAGGTCTGGAACGTGGGCAGGCAGATATGCCTGTTGTGCTTACTCCCCTGCTAAATGATTTACGTGCTTCGCGTGGCGAACCTCTTTTAAGTGAGAATGCTTTTTTCTCGCCAGATGTTGACACCCCACCCCCTGAAAAACGTTTATCGCAAGACAAAGAATATCCAGATATCCAGATATACGCGCGTAAATTACGTCCTATTTTTCAGGTGGCATTGCTGGGCTGGTTTAGAGGTGAAAATCTCGATGGTAGCCTGAAAAAACTTACTGCAGTGCTGAGTGAGTTACAGAATGCTTCAACGCTGGATGCGACACAGCGGTTGTGGTGGGTTTCTGGTGGTATTCCAGAGGCTTTGCTGGACGATGGATTGGAAACCAGCATTTCAGTCAAAATGTTGATGGGTAAAGTTGATCGTGAAATAAAAAAACTTATTGATCATGGTGAAGATTCTATAGTTACTGAATCTCCAACAGAACTGTTAAAAAATTGTTTGTACTACGTTGGTCTTTCAAAATCGAGTGGTCCACGTGTCAGCGCCCTTAAACAGGCTTTTGATCTCGATACTCTGTTGCCATACAGCGGTGATATCGACCAGGCAATGGATGATCTCAAAGGCTCGACTGACGAAATCATGGAAAATGTTTCCTCTGTTATTAAGGAAGACTTGCTTCACGTAAAAGATCAGCTTGATATTTTTGTCAGAAGTCCCGAACGTAATCTGGATGATTTGGTATCGCTAGGTGAGGTGCTTAATAGGACAGCAGATACGCTGGCTATGTTAAGTCTGGCTGATTTACGAAAAGTTATTCAGGATCAGGTGACGAATATTGAGCAATTAGTGGTTGCTGCATCTGCTCCAGAAGATAACGCATTAATGGAAATTGCCAGTGCTCTGCTCTATGTAGAGTCTTCGCTGGATACATTAAAAGAATCAAATCGCGAACATTCTGAAAGCGAAGCGCCTGACCTTTCTGTACACGAAGAAGATGGTAGTGAGAGCAGCGTAGTATTGCTGCCTGCTAGTGAGCAGAGCCAGATAACCAATATGGTTATTAAAGAAGCGCGAGAGGTTCTGGCCGATGTTAAAGAAGGGTTTAATATATTTGCGGTAGAGCCTGAGCGTGTTGATGCTATTGCAGACTCACCAGCAAAGCTTGTGCAAATTCAGGGCGCACTTTCGGTGATGAGCTATGATCGTGCCGCAAACCTGTTGGGCGCGGCAATTGCTTTTATCAGTAAAGATATGCTGGCTGATCAGAACAATATTGATGCGTCAAAACTGGATATTTTGGCTGATGCAATTACCAGTATTGAATACTATCTTGAGGCTATTGAAGAAGGTCGCGGACAACCTGAGAATGTTCTTGCGGTTGCGGAAATTAGTGTTGAGCAATTGGGTTATCCCGTTAGCGGAGAATATTCTGTTTCCGATACTGTCGTTGCAGAGAATATTTTTGAAGAAACTTCAGCTGATGATGAGATAGAGTTTGATTTTTCTGAAGAGCCAGAAATGTTGGCTGAAAATGAAGAGATCGATGAAGCCCCCGCGATACCCGAAGAACCCGTTGCTAGTGCCGAGGAAAACCTTGATACAAACCTCGGGATTGATGAAATGCTTCTTGCTGAAGGTCCTGATGATGAGTATCTCGATGAAGACATAGATGAAGAAATCCTTGAAATCTTTGTCGAAGAGGCAGATGAAGTATTGGGCACAATGACAGATTGTTTGCATGCCTGGCGTGCAGATAATGGCGATCAAAAATCACTCGATACCCTTAGGCGCTCATACCATACCCTGAAAGGCAGCGGCCGGCTGGCAGGCGCCATGGTGATGGGTGAGTTTGCCTGGGGCATGGAAAATATGCTGAATCGGGTGATGGAAGGCAAAGTTGATACTAGCCCAAGCATGTTTAAAGTAATGGATCAGGCTGAGTCTACCCTGAAGAATTTATTGGCGCATTTGAAAGGTGAGACAGATCAGAGGCCTCCTGTTAAACGATTGCAGGATTTGGGTAATGCTTTTGCAGATGGTAAGGAATTTAGCGTAAATGAAGTGTTGCCTGCTGTCGCAGCTCAGACGGAAGTTGAGTCATCGGCAGAAGATCTGTCAGATCGTGCTCTGGGAGATACCGATGCTGAGTTAGAGCCTGGTGATTTAGCCGAAGATACCAATACCAATGAAGGTTTGGATGAACCTGTACTAGAAGCGACTCCTTCTATTGACCCTGTGTTAGCACAGGTTTTCAGAAAAGAAACCGTTACACATTTGGCCGCACTCAATGAATATCTCAGTGAATTTGGTGAAATGGATGAGGCGCCGGTTAATGAGGCAATTCATCGAGCTTTGCATACACTGCATGGTAGTGCGCGCATGGCCGGCGTGTTTTCAATAGCCGATATAAGTGAACCGATGGATCGTCTTGTACGCTCCATGGATGAACGTGACATGAGTTTGGATGCTAGTGGTCTGGCTTTATTGAAGGAGTTTACGGCTGCAGTGGAAACTCTGGCTGACAGTTTTGATGCTGGGCAAACAGGTACAGCTGACTTTGATGAACTGCTCGCACAAATTGCAAATTTACATGGGCAGGTTCTGGCCGTGCCTGTTCCCGAACCTGAAGATGGGGTCATGCATGGTTTTGCTGCACCGGGTTCTGGAGAGATCGCTGAGGGCGCAGAAATTATTGGTGTCTTCCTGGATGAGACGTCAGATATTTTGGCAAATACTAACGGGTTCATGCAGCAGTGGGCTACAGATGTAAACAATCTGGAAATAGTTGCTGAATTACAGCGGGCAATACACACAGTAAAAGGTGGAGCACGGTTAGCCGGTTTGGTGTCCGTTGGTGATTTAACGGAAGAGCTTGGGTCAGTCCTGGAATCTATCGTAGATGGCAAAAAAGAAGTTTCAGAAACTCTGCCGGCACTGGTGCAAAGTGGTCTGGACTGGCTTTTGCAGAGCGTAGAAATTATTAAAAATGGCGGTGAGGTTGAGCCCGCAGTAGATATATTGAATCAGATTGAGGCATTTCAATCACCAGAACTGGATGGTCTGGATGTAGAAATTTCTTCAGATGAATTTGCAGACTTACCTCCTACTGAGATTATTGAATTAGAAGAGCCCTTGTTTTCAGAAGAGCTAGTTTCTGAAGAATTGGTTTCAGATGACCTGGTTTTAGAAGAGCCAGTTGCAGACTTACCCCCTACTGAAATTATTGAATTAGAAGAGCCCTTGTTTTCAGAAGAGCTAGTTTCTGAAGAATTCGTTTCAGATGACCTAGTTTCAGAAGAGCCAGCTGCAGATTTGCCACCCACTGAAATAATTGAATTAGAAGAGCCCCTGTTTTCAGAAGAGCTAGCTTCAGAGGAATTAGCTCCAGAAGAACTGGCTTCAGAAGAACTGATAGTAGATGAGTCGGTAGAAGAAGAATTTGAAGAACTGGAAGAACCTGTTGAAATTCAGGCTCAGCCAGTAGAAGAAGCCCCTGCCGCAGCCTCCGCTGATGTTGATTACGATCCTGATTTGCTGGAAGTTTTCCTTGAAGAAGCGGATGAGATCCAGGAAGAAACTGAACGCGTACTTTATGAATGGGCGGGTGATTTTGAAAACATAAAACATATAGAAAATATGCAACGCTCACTACATACCCTTAAGGGTGGCGCGCGTATGGCCAATGTGACGGCCGTTGGTGATCTGGCGCATGCTATGGAGTTTTTGTTGGAAAGAGTTGCTGATGGTCGCATGCCGCCTTTACCGGATTACCCTGATTTAATGCAAACTTGCCATGACTGGATGGTGAGGGCACTTGACCAAGCTAAAAAACTTCAGCCCATTATTCCTGCAACTGAATTAGTGGCGCAAATTGAAGCTGCGATAAGTGGTAAAGAATATGTTCCATCGGAACCCGAAGCTGTACAGGAGCAGGTTTCTGAGCCAGCGGCAGATGAACGTGATCTCAAGACTGAGGCGGATAAGACTTCAATCGAGATTAAGGAAGTTCCTGCAGCGAAAATTGTTGATGTCAATCCTGAGTCTTTGTCCGATGCAGAAACAGAAGAAATTACTGATACGATTACCTTCGGTGATCAGGCGCAATCGAAATTAGAAGAGGTATCAGCAGCTACTGGGAGTGATGAACAGGTACGAGTTCGCGCTGACTTAATGAATAGCCTGGTTAATTATTCTGGCGAAATAAATATATACAACTCGCGTATTGCTCAGCAGATTGGTGCTTCACGTTTTAACTTGACTGAATTGGCGCAAACTGTCGCACGTTTGCATACCCAGCTTCGAAAATTTGAAATTGAAACTGAAACTCAGATTATGTATCGCCATGAGACAACCTCAGATGATACTGAGGATTTTGACCCGCTAGAGCTGGATAGATTTTCCAATATGCAGCAATTATCGCGTGGTATGGCGGAAAGTTTGGGCGATCTTACCAGCATACAGGATCTACTGGAAAACCAGTCCAGCGAAACAGATGTTTTGTTGTTACAACAGCAGCGTGTAACCGGAGAATTGCAGGATGGTTTGATGCGCACTCGCATGGTGGCATTTTCCAGTGTATTACCTCGTTTGCGACGCATCGTTCGCCAAACATGCAAGGAAATCGGCAAGCAGGCTGATTTGCGTGTTTCTGGCGATGAGGGTGAGTTGGATCGTAGTCAGCTTAATCGGTTGGTACCTGCGATTGAACATATTCTTCGTAATGCGATTGATCACGGTCTCGAATCACCGGAAGAACGTGAAAGATTAGGTAAACCGGCCAGTGGTAGTGTCAATATTACATTCCACCACGAAGGCTCAGAAATAGTGTTGACTATTAAGGATGATGGTAAAGGTCTTGATATTGATGCTCTTCGCAAGAAGGCAGTTGAAAAAGGCCGGATGTTAGAAGATGCGGATTTATCTGATACGGAAATCATGGAATTTATTCTTGAGGCCGGATTCAGCACAGCAGAAAAAGTTACCCAGATATCTGGACGTGGTGTTGGTATGGATGTTGTGAATACCGAGATCAAACAGTTGGGTGGCACATTACATATTGATTCAAAAGCAGGTAAAGGCAGTACGTTTAAATTGCATTTGCCTTTGACCGTGCTGGTTAACCAGGCGCTAATGGTGCAGTCTGGTGACGCAACTTATGCAATTCAGTTGCCTAATATTGAACATGTGGTGCGTTTAGGTGTTGATGAACTGAAGCCCCTGATAGAGAACGATCAATCTGTTTTTGAATACGCAGGAGCTCAATACCGATATCTAAATTTGGCCACGGTACTTAACGGTTCGGAGCCACAATTACCTGAGGAACGACAGCGTGTTCCCATGATGTTGATGCGTAGCGCGGACCACCGTGTTGCTCTGCAGGTTGATAATTTGATTGGACGCCAGGAAATTGTCATTAAATCAGTTGGTCCACAGCTAAGCTCTGTTGGTGTCCTTTCTGGTGCCACTATTCTACCTGATGGTGAGGTAGCCTTAATTCTTGATGTTGGCAACCTGGTTCGTTCAGCGCTTGCTCAGCAACATGGCAAGGCGGAGCCACTGCTGCCGACGGTTGATGCGGCAATTGAAGAAGATCGCACTCTTACGGTTATGATCGTGGATGATTCCATCACTGTGCGTAAAGTTACCGAACGCCTGCTTAATCGTTATGAATACAATATTATAACGGCAAAAGACGGTGTTGATGCGCTGACAGTCTTGCTGGATCAAATACCTGATGTGATGTTACTCGATGTGGAAATGCCGCGTATGGATGGTTATGAGCTTGCGACCACAATGCGTAATGATCCTCGTTTGAAAAAGATACCAATCATTATGATTACCTCTCGTACCGGCGAAAAACACCGTCAGCGTGCAATGGATATTGGCGTTAATATGTACATGGGTAAGCCATATCAGGAGCAGGATCTTATCGAGAATATTTGCACCTTGACGGGTACAGAAAAGCCTTAGCAATGAGCCTCGGTTTATATGTCGGCTAACCAAACAAATACTCGGGTTGCCATAATGGTGACATCTGAGCACAGCCAGGATCACCTTTCTGTTTTACTGGGTGATGCAGGGCTTGATGTGGTTATGCATGAATCAGCGGGTGATGAATTCCTACAACAGTTAGAGAAAGTTCCAGCAGATGTTTTGCTGGTTGATTTTTGTGATGATACAGATTCAGAAGTTGAGGTTATACAAACCTTACTCGATTATGATTCCCTGCCCATTTTGTTTAATGACAGCAGCAAAGGTGGCAGAGAAACAAACTCTGCATGGGCAAAAAAATTGGCTTATAAGTTGATGAAAATGGCAGAAAATTTTGAGCCTGCCTCTGATCCGCATTTTGAGCTTGAATCAAAACAAATAGAGTCTGAATCCAATGAGCATGTTCCCAATTATGCAGAGCCTGTAACAAATATTGACCTGACAGCTGTAGGGTCAGAACCAAAGATAGCTAAGGAATTTGGCGATAACTTTTCTGAGCTCTCACAGCAAAATGATACCGCCAATGTTGCCATCGATACTGCAGCAAAAACAGAACCCTCATTTACAGATCTTCCTGAAGATGCTGCAAAAAATGTTTGGGTATTGGGAGCATCGCTGGGTGGTCCGCAGGCAGTGAGACAATTCGTAATGGCGATTGAAGAGGATTTGCCAGTTGCATTTATTTTGGCTCAGCATATAGGCGCAAATCATATTTCATTGCTGGCTGAACAATTAAATCGAGTAACGAAATTTAAGGTGTTTCCGGGTTACTCTGGGCACATGATCCGTCATAACGAAATAATATTAGCGCCTGCGGGAAAACAGATAACAATAACTCATGATGGTTATGTTGCCCTAAAAAATGAGCCACCTAATACACTTTATTCTCCGTGTATAAATGACGTAATTGAGGCGGTTGCGGAGCGTTATGGAGATATGGCTGGTACGATAGTGTTCAGCGGTATGGGTGATGATGGCGCTATAGGCTGTCGTTCAATGGCTGAGCATGGTGGAATTGTATGGGCGCAGGATGTTGATAGTTGTGTAATTAGTAGTATGCCTGACCAGGCTCGTAAGACTAATTCTGTCACTTTTAGTGCAGATCCCCGCAAGTTAGCGGAAGAGTTATATGCTTATTATGGCGAATAGTGAAACAGGAATAGAGAGAAAATATTATGGCACAGGTTGAAAGTATTGTTCGTACGCAAATAGTCCCTCTTACTGGCATGAATTTGGTGTTGCCAAATACGAGTATTGCTGAAGTGATTAGTTACAGCGCTCCTTCTCCGGTGAAAAATTCACCTGATTGGTATCTTGGTATGGTGAGCTGGCGCGGAATTAATATTCCTCTTGTTTCTTTTGAAAAGGCGAACGAAGTTAAAGCTGCCAGGAAATCAAAATCGACACGAATTGCTGTGCTCAATGGGGTTTCTGGGAATGATAAATTATCTTTTTACGGGATTGTTGTGCAGGGTATTCCTCGTTTGGCCTCTCTGGAGGAGTCCAGTATCCAGGAAATAGTGAGTCCTGCCATAAATCTGCCGTTGGCGTTAGCGCAAGCTACTATTGCGGAACAGGATGCTGTCATTCCGGATCAGATTAAAATTGAAAATCTGCTTAAGAAGGCAGATGCAGAAGTAGGTCATATCGCCTGAAAAAAATATTAGCGTCATACTTTTTTTTGTGTAAAAAAACGGCCTCGGGGAAAGGCCGTTGAAATTAACCACCACCTGAGAGGGAGGAAATTGGCAGCGGTTATCTAATATGTAGACGTTGAGGTTTGAATAGTCAAGGGAATCACTCAGGTATTAATGCGAAAGTGGTTAAACCTCTTTATAACGTAGTCCGTCACCCAACCAGCGTTTGATTATTGGTGTTACATGTTGGGGAAAGTCGCGAAGAATCTTTTCTGCACAAAGCGATATGCGAGGCAGTAATGCCTGATCACGTTGAAAATCTGCGATACGTAAATTTACCAGCCCGGTTTGGCGGATGCCTAATAATTCGCCAGGTCCTCGAATTTCCAGATCTCGTTGCGCTATTATAAATCCATCGTTAGTTTCTCGCATGGTCGCCAGACGTGCTTTCCCAGTTTTGGACAATTGTGCACCATATAGTAAAACGCAGTTACTTTGTTGCGAACCACGACCAACACGCCCCCGAAGTTGATGAAGCTGTGATAGCCCCAGTCGTTCAGCGTTATCTATGATCATAAGTGAAGCGTTGGGAACGTCCACACCAACTTCGATCACAGTGGTGGCTACCAGTAGGTCAATATCCCCCGCTTTGAATGCAGACATCACACGCTCTTTTTCAGCAGGTTTGAGTCGGCCATGTATTAAACCGGTCCGTACATCGGGCAAGGCGTGATGCAGGCTCTCAGCAGTTTCCTGTGCTGCCTGGCATTGTAAATTTTCGGATTCTTCAATTAAGGGACAAACCCAGTATGTTTGACGACCATCTCGGCAAGCCTTGTGGACGCGGGACACCACCTCATCACGACGTTGCTCTGAAATAATTACGGTTTCAACTGGCGTTCTTCCGGGCGGTAGTTCATCAATGATTGAAAGGTCAAGATCTGCATAGGCCGACTGCGCCAGTGTGCGCGGGATGGGAGTGGCCGTCATGATCAACTGATGCGGAAATTGTTGTAGGTGTCCTGATGTTGAATGTCGTTCTGTTGATTTTTTACGGGCCCCCTTTTCGCGTAACGCCAGCCTCTGATGCACGCCAAAACGGTGTTGTTCGTCAATGATTATCAGTCCCAGCTGATCAAAAATAACTTCATCCTGAAACAGGGCCTGGGTTCCGATGATAACTTGTGCCTTCCCATTACCAATAAGTTCCAGTGCTTTTGTGCGAGCCTTACCCTTGGTTTTACCTGAAAGCCATTGCACAGAAACACCCATAGGCTCAAACCAGAGGCTAAAGCTTAGCCGGTGTTGCTCGGCTAACAACTCCGTTGGTGCCATTATCGCAACCTGGTAGCCGGCTTCTACAGCCTTGAGGGCAGCAAGTGCAGCGACAATGGTTTTACCGCTGCCTACGTCACCCTGCACCAGGCGTTGCATTGGGCTTGGCTGATTAAGATCATTGTGAATTTCGTTGCTAACACGAAGCTGGGCATTGGTTAGGGTGAAAGGTAAATTTTTTAATAAAGTCTGGGACAGCTTGTCCTTGCATTGTAGAGAAGGTGCCAGGTGTTTTTTGTGTTGAGCCCGCAGTTGCTTGAGACTCAACTGCTGTGCCAGTAATTCTTCAAATGCCAGCCGCTGTTGTGTTGGATGGGTGCCTGCCATCAACTTATTAAGTGGAGCATCAGGGGGTGGGTGATGAACAAAATGCAGTGCATCCTTCAAAGGGGGAAAGCCCTCGTGCTGGATAACTTCGGCTGGCAATAATTCGTTTAGATGTTGTTCAAAAAGAGCTGGGTTAGATAAAACGGTATCGACAAAAGAACGTAATTTTAACTGGCCCAGGCCATCGGTGACCGGGTAAACCGGTGTGAGGTGTTCCTCGTTTAATAAGGTTGTATCTTTATCAATTAAACGGTACTCCGGGTGAATAACTTCCAGTTTGCCAGCGTTGCCTCTAATTTCTCCAAAGCACTGTATCCATGTGCCACGTTCAAGCCCCGCCTGTTGTTGAGCGCTAAAATGAAATAAACGTAAAGTGATTGAGCCAGTACCATCAGAGATACGCGATAACAACATACGGCGACGGCCATATTTAATTTCTGTTAGCTGAACCTCGCCGCGGAAAGTGACCTCATCTCCAGTCTGCAGACTGCCTATGGGCGATAGTCGGGTACGGTCCTGATAACGTGTTGGGAGATGGAATAATAAATCCTGTATTGAATAAATACCCAGGCGCCCCAGTTTTTCTTCAACGTTTGGGCCTATGCCTCTGATCTGTGTCAGTGAGGGCGGCGGGCTCTGTGTGACAATATTTGGTGGAGTCGTGGAGGATGAATTCAATTCATGTCAGCCGGTAATGATTACAATTTTGTAGATGTGATTGTACACACCGTTGGCCGTTCAATAAAAAATAGATTTTACAGGCAAAAAAATGGGCCGGCATTTGCCGGCCCATTCGTGCTGCTCAGTAAGGGAGTATGCTTACTTAACGCTACTATAAAATGCCGCCAGGTCAGCAATATCAGCGTCACTTAAACCGCTAACCATTGAGCTCATCATAGGGTCTTTACGTTGACCATCACGGTAAGCCTTGGTGGCTTTTACCAGGTAGGCTTCTTTTTG
>JAUWVK010000161.1 GCA_030617485.1 Gammaproteobacteria bacterium | reverse complement strand
CATGTTTACCAAACCACCAACACTGATCGAACCAAATGTTTCATGGATGGGATCAATCCTGATGATCCGCTTGGAATACGCACTAAATATAATAAATAGCGAGCCTGCATAACCAATGAAGCGTGGCGAGAAAAAAGCTTTTTTGTGGATTGGGATAAGTGTAGCTGCCTTTGCTGCCGTAACCATTACACTGGAAGTCCAGCACCAGGATTTACAGGTTGTCAGCATACTGAAAGATGCAAAAAAAGCTGTCTCCATGCATAAATATGGTGGCGCAACCAACATCCCGGTAGGAGTCAATCCTGATGGACTACCTGATGCAAAAAGTCGTGGTGCAACCATGCTGACACTTTACTGCGCCCAGTGTCATGAATTACCACCGCCATCCATGCACACCTCAGAAGAATGGCTGCAAGTGATAAATCGTATGAAAGAATTCATGCGATTACGAGGTGGTGGGATGCTGATGCGCACCATCACCCCACCTGAAAAAGACTGGGTAATACTGGAATCTTATCTTGATACCCATGCTCAAGTGCCACTTGACAGGAAACAAACCAGCGACCTGGATACACCTGCCGGCAAAGCCTTTCAGAAAATTTGTTCACAATGCCATGGTGCACCCAACCCGACCACCCACACTACCAATGAGTGGCCAAGAGTCGTGTTACGGATGAAATCACATATTACCCGCACCGGTAAAAACATGCCGAGCCAGGGTGACTTAATGCAGATTATTGAATACCTGCAAACTCACAGCAAAACTTCTTAGCAGTCTACCGCATCACATCATAGATTTAAGTCGTTGCTTGTCTTCGCTAGACGGACGATGACTAAAATTCAACAAGATGTTCGCAAAATCTTTTTCATCAGCAGATGCATCTTTGCTTGCGGCAATTGATTTCAAGCCTGCCATATCCGACGAAATGACCTTATGCTCAAGATTGAGCATAGTTTTTGCCAATGTACGTTCATTCTTGCTGGTGGACTTGTTATCAACAACAGCCTGTAGCGTTTCCTTACCCTGAGGACTTGGGTAATGTTTTAACCGGTGCATGATGACAGCCATCTCTTTCATAGCAGAAGCGCCCTCGGCGGCAACAGAAAAATTGACTGCGCCTAAAAACAGGCTGAGTGAAAGTGTTACCAGAATTGTGATGCGTTGATAAGCAAACATAGATTCCTCCTTGACGTTCAGGTTTCATCTACTCTAGTTTGAATTGTGTGATTTTTCCAGTGGATTTTCGAGCATTCCTGCACATCAACACAGAGCGAGCGCCGTTCTCGCACATCTCGACAACTGCTCCTGCGTTGTTCTACCTTCCGCCATCTCTGGCGGTCGCTGTGCTTCACGGCATAAGGCCATCCCTCGGCAACTGCTCCTGCATTGCTCTACCTCCTGCATCCCTGCAGTCGTGGCCAAAAAAAACCGGATTTGAAATTAATCAAACCCGGTCTAATGACCATAAAATTTACTATGGTTTAGAACTTAAGCAAGTTTCTCTGTAATAGCTGCAACAACCGCATCGCTGGAGGTTGCATTCACATTCACAACCAAACCTTCTTTTTCGTAAAAACCAATAAGAGGTGCAGTTTTCTCATTGTATGTTTCCAGACGATGAGTAATGGCTTCTTCAGTTTCATCTTCACGCTGAACAACGGGGCTACCACATTTGTCGCAAATACCTTCTTCTTTAGTAGGGCTGCTCTTCACGTTGTAAATAGCCTGACAATCAGAGTTAGAACAGGTACGGCGTGTAGTCAAACGGTCCAGAATCACGTCACGTGCAACATCCAGGTTTACGGCCATATCCAATTCAATACCCAGATCAGACAATAGAACTTTTAGTGCTTCTGCCTGAGGAATGGTACGAGGGAATCCGTCTAACAAAAAACCTTTTTTGCAATCATCTTCCTGCAGTCGATCGCCCATAATACCCATGATTAATTCATCAGGAACCAAATCACCGGCATTCATAAAGCCTTGTGCTTCTTTACCTAGATCTGTGCCTGCTGCAACAGCTCCACGCAGAATGTCGCCTGTGGAAATTTGCACTGAACCATCTACTTCAGTTAACAGTTTAGCAACGGTGCCTTTACCAGCGCCTGGTGCGCCCAATAAAATTAGTTTCATCGAATATCCCTCTTTACGTTATATGTTTTTTACATCAAATAAGACGTCTAGTATAACTTCTTTTTTCTAAATAATTTGTGCTTAAAATTACTTCTCTATTAAGCAGCAGCTCCACTGGAATGAGATCGACGTGGACTGGTCTTGTTACCTGGTTTTCCACCACGGAAATTGCCAGATTTAGGCTTACCAGAGGCAGATTGTTTATTACCGCTTTTACCACGTTTCTTATAGCTCACTTTCGGTTTTGCATTCCTTCCGCCACCAGAACCATTACGGCCACCATTTCTGCCGCCACGTCCGCGACTTGAACCAGCACGTGGCTCAGGCGATCTGGGCTCCAGACCTTCGACAACATCTCGCTCCAGTCTTTTACCTGTCAGGCGTTCAATGCCGGAAAGTTTACTCCAGTCATCCGGGCCTACAAAGGAAACAGCGGTACCAGATCTTCCAGCACGTCCGGTACGACCAATACGGTGAACATAGTCTTCTGCCACCATAGGTAAATCAAAGTTGAATACATGGCTGATACCGTTGATATCCAGACCACGGGCAGCTACATCGGTCGCAACCAACAGACGGAATTTACCACGGCGCATTTGTTCAACTGTACGCTTGCGCGCGCCCTGTCCCATATCACCGTGTAATGCAGCCGCTTTATGACCCTGCTGAACAAGTTGCTTGGATAATTTATCCGCACCACGTTTGGTCGCGGTGAATATAACGGCCTGACTTAGGCTTTCACAGCCCACATAGTGAGCGAGCAAACGGTGCTTATGAGAAAAATCATCTGCCTGATGCAAATGTTGCTTAATAGATGCATGGCGATTCTTGTTGGAAGCCAGCTGAATTTTTTGAGGGTTGTTTAATAACTGCTTGGCAATATTGAGTATCTTACCTTCCAGTGTTGCGGAGAATAGCAGTGTTTGGCGATTAGGTGGAGTTTTTGCCGCAATCTTCCTGATGTCATCAATGAACCCCATGTCCAGCATTCGATCGGCTTCATCCAAAACCAGAATTTCAAGCCGAGAAAAATCTATACGACCCTGTTCCATGTGATCCATCAATCGACCCGGTGTCGCCACCAGGATATCCACTGATCGTCTTAACATCTTAATTTGGGGCGGATAAGCCATTCCACCGACGATGCTACCTGCCACAATCTGGCTAAAGCGACTAAACTGACCCACATTGTCACTCACCTGCATTGCAAGTTCGCGGGTTGGTGTTAACACCAGCATCCGGGGACCATTGCCCTTTTGGGATGAAGGCGTTTGAAATTTCTGTAAAGCGGGCAAAACAAATGCGGCGGTTTTACCAGTACCTGTTTGTGCTGATGCCATTAAGTCATGGCCATCCAGTATCACAGGAATTGCTTGCTGTTGAATTTCCGTCGCTTCATTGAAGCCACATTTATCAATAGCGCGTAATAAGTTTTCACTCAAATTGAGCTCTTTAAAAAGCATAAATACTCC
>JAUWVK010000078.1 GCA_030617485.1 Gammaproteobacteria bacterium | reverse complement strand
TACAGATGCCAGTGTCAGGAATATTATTGGCCTGGGTATGCGAGAAGCTGTGGCAGCATTGTTGCCGGGGGTTGGGGATGAATCCTATGGGGCGATTGTTGATCGTTACCGGTATCATTTTTTTGCTGAGGATCCCTGTGAGCCTTTTGATGGAGCAGGGGAAGTGTTAGAAGATCTGTATGATCAGGGTTATCTTCTGGCTGTGGCGACTGGTAAAGGACGGCGAGGAATGGATCGAGCATTAAAATCGTCTGGTTTTGGCAAGTATTTTGTTGAAAGCCGATGTGCAGATGAAACCTGTTCAAAGCCAGACCCACAAATGCTTAATGAAATAATAGAAATTTTAGATGTATCGCTCGATAAGACTTTGATGATTGGCGATACTGAGTACGATTTAGAAATGGCAAATGCCGCTGGTGTCGCGTCTCTGGGTGTGGATTATGGTGCCCATGAGCGAGATCGATTACTGGAGTGTAATCCTCTGGATTGTTTGATGTCGATACGCGATTTGCCAGAATGGCTGCAAAAATATACTAAATAGTAAAAAGGTTATGTTATGACAGAGCGGGATGATTCGAATCAGAAAAATGAAGAGAAGGTTGATGAATCAACTTCGCTAGAGGGTGAACAGCCCTCAGAAATTTCAAATGATTTACAGAATAAAGATGATGTATGGACAACTGGCCCTGAAGTTTCACAACAAGTAAATGATAGTAAGCATCGAGATAATACCCGTAGCGATAAAGGAAAAGAGAAAAACATGAGTAATGAGGAAAATAATGGTGAGTGGGAGCGTGATGTTTTAAACAGGCTTGCATTTGCATCGTTAAATGAACAGCGACGCGCACGTCGTTGGGGAATATTTTTTAAGTCGCTGATGTTTGTGTATGTTTTTGCCATACTTTTTTATATTCCATCGGGGTGGGATGCCGGAAAAATAACTCCTGGCAAGCATACGGCGCTGGTTGATCTTGAAGGTGTTATTTCGGCAGGCTCACCAGCAAATGCAGATTCCATTGTTGGCGGGTTACGCGAGGCATTCAAGCATAAAAATACAGCCGCTGTTATTTTACGCATCAATAGTCCTGGTGGCAGTCCAGTACAATCTGGTTACGTATATGATGAAATTAAACGCCTGCGTGAAAAATATCCGGACAAAAAGCTTTACGCCGTTGTTTCTGATATCTGTGCTTCAGGTGGTTACTATATTGCGGCAGCAGCAGATGAAATTTATGCGGATAAGGCCAGCATTGTTGGGTCTATCGGTGTATTGATGGATGGTTTTGGATTCGTTGAGGCCATTGACAAGCTTGGGGTCGAAAGACGCTTGCTGACAGCAGGTAAACACAAGGGTGTGTTGGATCCCTTTTCACCGCTGAAAAAATCAGAGGTTAATCATGTGCAGGGTTTGTTGGATTCCATCCATCAGCAATTTATCAATAAAGTAAAAGAAGGACGTGGAGATCGTCTATCGGACTCTCCTGATTTATTCACTGGTTTATTCTGGAGTGGTGAGGAAGGTTTAAAACTTGGCTTGATAGACGGTTTGGGTAATAGTAGTTATGTGGCTCGCGAAATAATCGGCGTAGAAAAAATCGTAGACTTCACTCGAAAGGAAAATTTCCTGGATAGATTTGCCGACCAGATTGGTGCATCGATGGCCAGTATGATGGCTACTAATCTGGGACTAGGGCCTGCGAACTTACGCTGAGTAATTTTCTAGAAAAATAGACTATCCAGAGAAAACTAAAGAAATGTCAGAAAAACATCCTATCGTTGCTGTAACTGGTGCCTCTGGCGCCGGTACAACGGTGGTAAAGCAGGCCTTTAATAGTATTTTTGAACGCAAGGGCATTAATGCTGAATTCGTTGATGGCGAATGTTTTCGTCGGTACGACCGCGATGAAATGCAGGCTGTGTTAACAGATGCCGAGGCGACTGGAAAAAATATAAGCCCCTATGGGCCTGATGTTAATCGCTTTGATCATCTCGAAGATTTATTTAAAGAGTACTCGCAAACTGGAACGGGAAAGTTACGTCGGTATGTTAGTCGTGAAGTGGCGGCAGGAAAAAATCAAAAAGAAGGCACTTTTTCAGACTGGGAACCTCTTTCTGATAACTCCGATCTCCTGTTTTATGAGGGGCTGCATGGTGGTGTTGTGGCGAACCGCTGGACGCGGCGTGAAATGTCACCATCACATAATCCTAATGTAATAAATGAACGCCGAAATATTGATAAGAATGATGGGGTTGATGTCGCTCAGCATGTAGATCTACTGTTGGGTGTTGTGCCAGTAGTTAATCTTGAATGGATTCAAAAAATTAACAGTGACATGGCTACGAAAGGTTATTCTGGCCAGTCGACTGCAACTAATATCATTAACAGAATGCAGGACTACATTCATTTCATTGTGCCGCAGTTTTCTGTAACGGATATTAATTTTCAGCGCGTGCCTATTGTCGATACGTCAAATCCATTTGTGGCGAGGGATATACCAGATACGAGTGAATGTATAGTTGTAATTCGGTTTCGTGATCCTTCTCGTTACGATTTTCCATTTCTTCTCAATGAGATTGAAGGCGCTAAGATGTCACGACCTAATACGATGGTTATTTCTGGCAGCCAAATGCAGCAGGCGATGAATGTGATATGTACGCCACTTATCCAGGAGCTTGTTGAAAAATAAGAGGCTCGTTAGCGGATTCATTTTATTGATCGTGAATGCCGGGTTTGTTCTATAATCAGAATATTAATGGCATGTGCAATGCAGTGGCTCTATGTGGTTATTTTATATATAGCTAACTAGCAAGCACATCAATGCCTTCAATGGATAACATATTAATAAGAGTTATCATTGGAAGGCCGATTAAAGCATTGGGGTCATCTCCCTCCATTTTTTTAAACAAGCTGATCCCCAGACCTTCGGACTTAAAACTGCCCGCACAATCATAAGGTTTTTCACGTCGGAGATAATTTTCAATTTGTGATGTGGATAGCGGTTTAAACTCTACTGAAAATTTTTCCGCTTTAATTTGAGTGTTGCCGGTAGCGGTGTTTAATAAACAAACCCCGGTAAGGAATAAAACTTTTTTGCCGCTGGCATTGCTTAATTGTTGTACGGCATTCTCGTGGTTGCCTGGTTTACCAAGAATCTGATTATCCAGTACAGCCACCTGGTCGGAGCCAATGATCAAAGCATTCGGATATGTTTCAGCTACGGCACGTGCTTTTGATTCTGCCAGGCGTTTCACTAATTGTTCAGGGGTCTCATCATCAGTCTTAGTTTCATCGATATTGGGTGATGCAGTTTCGAAGGGGATGCCCAGTCGTTCAAGCAATTCACGACGATAGGGAGATGTTGAGGCCAGAACAAGTTGTATCATTACGAGAAGTTTCTTGTAGAGGGTGATGCATTAAATCGATGCACATCAAATAGTCAGCACTATTCTACCGTGTTTTATCGAATTTTATTAGGTTTGGTGCAACAGTTACAGCGTTGGGTTTCGCTGATTTTGAGGAGTGAGCTAAAAGAAGGACGTCAGGAAGTAATCTTTGTATTCTGAAAGTCTTTAAGGTCTAGCTATGTCAGCCATTGCGATTGTTTCCACTTTTGGATGATTTTCTTGCTTAATCTGTGGAATTTTATCAAACCAGCCACGTCTTTTAGCTTTTTTGAGAAAACTCTGAGCTGAAGTGTCACCATTCTCAGCGGCACGACGTAACCACATAACGCCCATAGGTAGATCGGCGTCTTTTCCGGTTATGAGATATAAGCCGAGCAGGAACTGTCCCGAGGCATTATCGTTTTTGGCGGCTTTTTGATACCAATGGCTCGCCAGTTTGGTATTTTTGTCCACACCCCAACCATTGGCGTAAGAGAGGCCAACAAATACCTGGGCGTCTGTATGACCGTGGGTTGCACGTGTTTGCCAAAGTGAGAAAGCCAAATCGTAGTTGCCGGTATTGAACGCTGCCTGGCCATCTTGTAATTGTGGGGTAACTATTTGCTGGGTTGTCTGCTGGGCAACATTAGTGGAGGTGTTTTTAGTCGTAGTTGTTGCAGATGAGACAGTAATTTCAGTAGCGGGGATTTTATCAGCCGGGGTACTTTCGGCGACTACAAGACTCGGAATGCTGAGACTGACAGCCAGGATTAAAGGGGTAATAAAGTCTTTGGTGGTGTTAATTCTCATTACGACTGATAGCTCTCTAAGTTTTATTGTTGATCGATATTCATCGTGGTTGCTTATAGGTGATATCGTCCAGAGGGGATGGTTCAATAGGGTGTATTTACAGTTCACCTAGAATAATTTTCTTATTGAAAAGCAATACAAAATATATAAAAAACAAATAGTAAGAGGTAAAAGCTTGAGTAATATCGAGAAATTAATTGGCATAATGGCTCAACTAAGGGATCCCCGGCAGGGTTGCCCGTGGGATCTTGAACAGTCTTTTGAAACCATTGTTCCTCATACCCTGGAAGAGGCCTATGAGGTGGCAGAAACCATCGAAACTGGCGAGATCAGTGAGTTGTGTGGTGAGCTGGGAGATTTGCTGTTCCAGGTGGTGTTTTATGCGTGTTTGGCAGAGGAGCAGGGTCTGTTCGATTTTGGCCAAATAGTTGATGGGATTGTGGATAAGCTAGTTCGTCGTCATCCTCACGTTTTTGGTGATGAAAATATTGCTGATGCAGAAGCGCAAACGCAGGCCTGGGAAACCCACAAGGCTCTGGAGCGTGCTGATAAGGGTGGGGGTGTTAGCGCATTGGCGGGCATTGCTAATGCCTTACCTGCGCTAACACGAGCCGTTAAGTTGCAAAAAAGGGCAGCGCAAGTGGGTTTTGACTGGCCAACGATTACACCTGTTTTTGACAAGGTTCTTGAAGAACTGGATGAAGTAAAACAGGAAATAATTCTTGAGGAGACTTGTGGACAGAATAACGAACGTATTGAAGAAGAGGTAGGAGATTTATTATTTGCCTGCACAAATTTGGCACGCCATGCTCGCATTAATCCCGAAACCGCATTACGACATTCAAACCGTAAATTTGAAAAACGGTTTTCCAGGATGGAAGCTCTCGCAGCAGAAAATTCTTTGGTGATTGAGACTTTGGATATTGAGCAGTGGGAATTACTTTGGGATCAGGTGAAAACCGAGGAAAATAGTACGAAATCTTCCTGACTAAATGTCCATGTTGATAAATTAGAACTTAATAAAATAACTGAATATGAACAGTTTAAAACCAGAATAATAAATCAATATTTCCGATGAACGCATCTATTGGTTACTGTTTTAGGATAAATCTATCGTATTTTGTGCAATGAAAAACACATATTGTTATAATAAAAATAGCCAAAATTTTATTTTAAATTAAATGTTGTTATTTTTTGTGTGCTTAGCAAAAGTCAACAAAAAAGTTGCTTGCTACTGTGAATATCTTTACTAGTATTAAATACAGAGTGTCGCCTTGGATTGTCAACTGATCCAACTTGAAAAACCAGGGGCTCTTCCGAATGTGCTGTTGTGAAAGTCCACCGTGAGTGGAAATCCTGATGCGCAGATAGAGCTTCCACGTGAACGCATGGCTCGGGACACGAGGCGATACCGACTTCTTTCTTTACTGTCACTAACCAAACAAACCGCCTTTAGGGGCGGTTTGTTTTTTTACTGCCGTTTATTTTGTTACTAGATGTTATTTTTTGCGTGTATTATTTTTTTCGTACGCAGTACTTTACGGGCAGGGATAGCAGGCATTCGCTCTTTAAGCCTTAGGTTCTTTAATCCAAGACGATCAGCGTAAATAATAGTAAAGGCTAAAACGCTAGTTACGTAATCTCTGGTTTCCTTGAAGGGAATGTTTTCAATCCAGCGTTGAGCGTCTAGCTCATTGCCATTAGGTAACCAACGATCAATGCGATGTCCACCGGCATTATAAGCTGCAGTTGCCAACACAGTTTGTCCGCCAAAGCGTTTTAACATCATGCGTAAATAACGTGTGCCCAATGCCAGGTTGGTATCTGCATGTGTGAGCTGAGACGAGCCGCGGTATTTAACTTTAGAGTGGCGACGCGAGACGTGCTTTGCCGTGGCTGGCATTAACTGCATAAGTCCCACTGCGCCAACAGGTGAACGCGCATCTCTGACGAACGCGCTTTCACGACGTATGACACCATAAGTCCAGGCGGGGTCGATTCTTTCGTTTTTGGAGTGTGCCAGTACTTGTTGTTGAAACAGCAATGGAAAACGAAGACCCATGTCGTCCCGGCTGGTGGTGCTGGCCATGGTTAGTATTGATTGTTCGCCCCAGCCCCAAAGCTGTGCCAGTTTAGAGGCATCTATACGCTCGTCATTGGTCATGGACAGGGTGGTTTGTCTCCATTCACGACGTGCGGAAACGGTACGGCCCAGCCGGAATAATTCATGCGACCGTTTCACGTCCTCACGTTGTCCAAGCAAGAACAACTCACTGGCGGTTGGCAGGTGAGGTCGGTCAGTAATTGTGTAAGCTTGCCCCAGTCTGTCAGATGCTAGAAAACCATAATAGCTACGACGTTGAGCCAGGGCAGTGTAATGCTTCATTGCCGGGGCAAGCTCCCTAAGTTCTTCATGGGTTCGCGCGCGCCAAAATGTCCAACGGTCTGATGCCATCTGCTCAGGTGACAAGCCATTTAATGCAGTCAATGCGGTTTGCCATTGTGATTCGCGAAGTGCTGTACGAACACGCCACTCTCGACCAACAACTGAAAGGTATTGATCAGGGATATGTGAAAACCAGAATTCAGCACCAGGAAGATGTTTTCTGGACAAAGATATTGCCAGTGTTTGTAACACATCAAAATGATCTTCCAGGGCGACCGTGTTACTCATGTCTGCTTTGAATAAAAGTTCTATTGCTTGCTGTGGATTACGTGATGCTAAGCGTTTTGTAACATAGGCTAAAATTTTTGACGCCATGACATGAGAGTTTTTCGCGAGGCGTGCTTGATATCTGGGAAGTTGAGCAGGTTTTCGATGCAGTTTGATCCATAATCTTGCCAGTTTACGATCATTAGCAGGTAGGGAACGAACCAGGTAACGTGCCAGCGTGCGATTCCTTTTATTTAAAGCCAGTCCTATTCGTTGCCATACAAGTTCCGGTGTTAGTTTTCCAGCAACACG
>JAUWVK010000030.1 GCA_030617485.1 Gammaproteobacteria bacterium | reverse complement strand
AGACGAAACCAAAGTCGCCCACGACCTCGATTCCATCCGGTGTCTCGATGAACACATTACCGGTTACTGTTGGATCCTGAATAAAAATGCGGTCCAGGATAGAGGCACCAGCGATGGCATCGCCGTTGATGATACCGTCACTGTCATTGAAATCCACCGTGCCATTGTTGTCCACATCCGTGGCGATGTCGGCCTGCAGAATACCCAGTTTGCCCGCAGCCCTGGAACCATTCAGGGCTTCTACACGGAAGATTTCATCTTCGCCTATAGTAGAACTGGCCAGCGTGATACGAACATCCTTAACTGACGTTTGATCAGCGATTGATCCATCTAGAACCAGAAAACTTTTACCATCAGGATCATTTTGAATACTGAATACTGTGTAATATCCATTGTTACTTTCATCCGCACCAGAGATACGAATCGACTGACCATCCGCAAAATGATCTTCGGTCCATGTTCTGCCATCTTCCCGAACTATTGCGTTACCTGTTGCATCAAAGGTAAGACGTGGATTACCTGTCATAGCAGGCACCTGTATTAAACGCAGGCCGGCCCTGGTATCCGGATCGATTTCGGCAATGACCTTGTTATCGGTCTGATCCCAAATACTATCGATAACATTCTGTATGGTTTCATCACCATCAAGGCTAATACGATGCTGACTCCCATCACTGAGGGTAATCAGCAAATCATCTGAGTCGGCAGTTTGATTTATCCCAAAGCCGAGTTCTGTATGGGCAGTATTATCGATATCGGTAGTCAGCGTGAACGCGGAACTGTTCTCAGAAATGTCCGTTATGATTATTTTGCCATTGCTGATTTCAGCCTTATATTTATTTACTGAACCGGCATCATCAAACGCGGATTGAAGTGCGGAGTTGATATCATTGGCCAGGTCGAACAGGTTCTTATTGTCAGAGGTGGCTGAGACAAAGGAATTTTCACCGACAGGTTGGGCCAGCACCGTGACGGCGACGCCATCGATGCTAAAAACCGCATTTTCGGACAAGCGGATTACCGGTCCGCCGGTTAATTTCAGGCCTGGCGCATCTTTGGTATCCTGATCATTGTTGAGATGTTCTGCAGTTGCCCTGGCATCCGGACTCAGGAACAGGGTCAATCCATCATTCGAAACACCTGAGATAAGGGATGTCCGATTGTTTAATTGGGTGCCCGAAACGGAGAGTATCTGGCCAGCTTTAAATTCATCATTACCCCAGTTACCTCCGCTATTGAGGACAATACGATCCGGGACGGTAATAGTGACATTTTTAACATCTGGTTTGTCAGCAAAGGATGTACCAGCAACTAAGGTTAAACGGCCTTCAAAAACTGTCTCGATTTGGTATACACCATCGTTTACGCCGGCACCTTCAACAACGATGTAATCGCCATCTCTAAAACCATCTTCTTTAAAATTGCCTTCAGAACGGGTAATTAAGCCCTGAGTACTAATAGTAGAAAAATTTAATTCCGGGCTTTCCGTCATGGTTGCAGCAGCACCAGTGACTTTAACGCCGCTCTTGTCTTCTTCTTTTAACTCATTGCTAGCTACCAGAGTGATTTCAGTGTCAGTGACACCATTTTCAGCAATGGTGTAAGTACCATTATTGTCATTGGCGCCCGTTATTGAAATTTTCTGGCCTGCCTTAAAACCATCTGTTACCCAACTACCGCCGCTTCGCACAATGGTGTCAGCAGCACTTGTACTCGCATTATCAGCAAACGTTAGCTTGGGAGAACCGGTCATGACCGCACCAGCGTCGACAAACTCAATATCTACTGTATCGGCATTGCCAAGAGTACTAGAAGGCACCTGGTCAGCAGATACGGAATATTCAGGTCGTATGGCGTCGTCAAGGCTGTCAATGCCATCAAGGTCGACAAGTTTGGTTGTGGTTTCCAGATCTTTGCCGCCGCCCGCCGGTGTGTCATTTAAATCCAGCCCCAGGGTCAGCGAGATATCGATGCCCGCGCCAAGACTGATATCCGGACTACCCGCGGTGCCAATATTACCAATCGGGCTCAGATCAAAATTGAAGTCGACCGGTACATTGAGTTGATATTCAACCGGGGTAAAAATTAGATCAAAGGTCAGTATTTTACTGTCAACATCGTATTTTGGTTTTATAACAACGCCATTACTATCAACGGTGAGGAGACCAGATAGTTTGTCGGCCAGCTCCTGGGTGGTTTTAAAGGTGGCTTCGTTATTTTCATCGACCAGTTTGGCGGTATCATTGCCGATTGCTGTATTATTGGCGGTAGCATCTGAGCTTAAGGTAACAGCGGTGCCATTATCCTCGTTGTTTATTTTGATGTTAAAAGTAAGATTACCAGCATCAGCTGTAGCATTATTTGTTGCAGTGAGGGTACGACTATCTGTATCAAAGTCCTCATTGCCAGTAAAACCTAAATTATCTACTGCATCGATATCGATATCAGTAATACTCGAATCTATAGCAATTAGCTTTATCTTATTTTCATCGCCTTCGACCCTCAGTTTACTATCGAGGCCTGCATCCTTTAGTGCTTCACGCAGATCAACCACCAGGGTGGCGTCATCGTCTTTACCGTCGCCACCGTCATCGTATAGCAGGTTATCACCCACGGTGTCCGCCATATCGAAGATGGCATCCAGTGCCGGGGTAATAAAGGGAATGTCTATCTGGTTAAAGATTTCACTATCAGAAACACTGCCAAACCAGTCTCGTATCGTACCAATTTGACCGACAAAGGTTGCGGCGTTGAACTCGCTGAACTTGCCCAGTTTGTCGAAGTTAGCGGTATCGAGAGAGATATCCCGCCCTTCAAATGGATTACCATTTTCAAGGTTGATGGTTAGTTCATTACCGGCTTCATTAAAGGTTTCCAGCCCATCGATATTGCCGTCGTCAATAGTAAAGGTCAGACTGGTGAGATCAAAATCGTTTACCTTGACCTCGACTTCACCTTGTAGCGTAGTGTTGCCGGGATCGAGTCGTTTAAGCGAGTCAGCGTCATTCGAATCAGGCACAGTGCTGACTTCCGCATTCAGGTTAAATGTGCCTGTAGCAGTTGCTGCCAGGAATCCAATATTGGCGCTGGTGTCAATGTTAAATGAATTGACATTGCCATTAAGCGTAAGGTTGTTCAGGTTAAATAAGAAATCACTATTATTCGGGTCGTTAGTATCATTAAGCTTAAGTATCAAATCCAGATCCGTACTCAGGGTGGTTTCCATGGGCACGGTTGCAGCAGCATCAAAAGCCAGACCAAGATCTTCAGCATTTTTACCTAAATCAATTTTGAAATCATTAGTGCGGTCTGCATTTAAATCAATACTGAATACAAGTTCAGGTAACCCATTATTGATATCCAGCGTTGCATTCAATCCACCAGTGGAATAAATATTAAGCTCACTTAGATCCTGAATTTCATCCTTAAGGCCGGTAATGGTTTGCGCAACAGAGAAACCAATATTCGATCCAGCGGTTTGTTCAAGACTGAACTCAGTGACATCTGAGGAAGTTATCTGAAAGGCGATCCTGGTTTTGTCATCACTCGGACCTACTCCATTCGCGTTTGTCACCAGAATGGCTCTCATTTTGCCACTCAGATCACTGTTTTCAGTAATGGCATCATTTGCTTTGGTAACAAAATCATCGAGGCTGGTAGCACCATTCACCGAGATCGGTGATGAGATGGTACTGTCACCGAGTGTTAACTCGACGTCAAAGTCAAAAGTACCACCTACCGTAGGATCGACGAAGACATCACCAATGATGGACCGATCAGCATAGGTGATATCTTGTTGATTAAATTCATTGAGCCGGTCCTGAATATTCTGAGCATGGACAGGATTGCCAGCATCTACCAATTGTTTGATTTCAAGCCGTAACTGATCCAGGGATTCTGCAACATCAAGGCTGTTACCCAGATTGACTCCAACGTTGGCTCCAAGACCGGCCAACACTGCCCCTATTTCATCCAGGGTTTGTAAGTTTGCGCCCCATGTTGTCAGCTCACTTAAACCCGTCAACAAGGCTTGTTGCTGTGTGCTAGTTATATTGACCTTGGACATATTGACATCAATGTTGTCAATACCGGAATGGGTAATGTTCAGGTTTGTACTGGTTATGGAACTGATTATGGAACTGCCAGAAAATGTTAGCAGGTCGCTATTAGATAAAAAATCAAGGGCATTACCCCCAGTACCACCATTTATAGTGCCAGCAAAAATTACGCCTTGACCAAAATTAAAAGTGTTATTCCCTGCGCCACCATTTATTGTGCCAGCAAAAGTTGCTCCATCATTAAATACAAAAGTGTTATCTCCCGCGCCACCATTTATAGTTTCGATATTTTTTACAGTAAGCTCATTACCATCCACATCACTTACGGTAATAGAGCCGACATTAAAAGTGTAGGTTAGCGCTCCTGTAATACTGCTAAAGTTTAGAACGTCAGTACCATCACCGCCGTCAATATCAACAGCAAACGATGACGTATCTGGGAATCCGTTGATGTCGACCGTATCATCACCCGCTAAAGCATTGATACTAAGGTCTTCAGTTAACGGAAAGGCGGGCGCCGGTGTTGCGTCATTCAAACTGGTTTCAGTTAACGTTATTGTGTCATCACCTGTTGTTGCTTCTGCAACCGCCAACAAGTAGCCATAATCCGATAATGAACTCACGAGTGGCGAAGCTTCAATTACACCTGTAGATAACTCTAACTGCCAGTCACCACCCAGCTCCGCACTGCCGGTATCATCATCCGACGCCGCAACGTCGGCACCCGTAAGTTCACCGAGATCCTGCACAAATTGCACACCCGTAGTGCCATTGGCGACACTACAACCGTACAGCAAGATATCGCCATCGGTCGTTAAGGAACGACCCCAGCCTTTGAGCTGTTCACTGTATTGTTTCAGTTTGGCGTTGTTGAGACTGGTGTTACCCAAACGCACATTGGCGTTGCTGCCATGCGAAAGAATGTGCACTGCGGCGATACCTTCGTAGGCCTGCAGCACTTCACTGATCTGATCGATACCATCACGGTCAGCATCCAGCAAGACTACCAGGGTATCGTCGTCAATAAACGAAGCATTGAGAATGATATTACCGTTTGGCAACAAAACCACTGCGCTATCATCCGTTAACGACAGCAGCTCCCCACCATCACTGTCAGCTGGCTGTTCATCTGACGCGACGCCATCGACAAGGATCCCGGTAACGTCTGAGGTAGTAGCATCGCCCGCGGCTTGTGTCTGTTGTCGCGATGCATCGAGCAAGCCATCCAGCAAATCCTGGTAATCTTCCACACCGGAATCCACGAAAACGATTTCGCGCGGTTGATGTACCAACAATGGGGCGACTATAACGGGTGCGTCTTGCGGTGTTTCCGAGGTCTCGGTTGTTTGATCGTTGTTGTTTGCCGCGAATGTTGCTTCTGTTTCGTCAGCAGCTTCATCGACAGTACTTTTTTCAACAACAGCACTATCACTTTCAGCTGACGTTGACTCCTGGTTGGCAGCATCGGCACCGCTGACAATAGGGTCCAGCTCCAGGATCTGGATCTGTTGTTCTTCTATTATAAGCTCCTGGATTAGCTGGGTTTGCTCGAGCTCCTGATCGTAGATGCTATCCAGATTCGGATCGGGTGGAGGAATGACAACTTCGGCGGAGAGCAGAAAGCGGCTTTCCATAGCCTCGAACCTGACCTTGCGTTCAGGTGCACGTGCCGTAGACTGCCGGGCCTGTTTCGCCCTGATACGTCTTTGCAGCCTGTTTAACATCTCTTATTGCCTCTTTACCGCAACTTATTTAATCAGCCGATTGACTTCTTCCAGGTCCGCAATGCTCAGACTTCCTGTTGCCTGCTTGAGCTTTAACGTGCTGAGTAAGTAGTCATAACGTGCCCTGGAATAATCTCCCTGGACAAAATACAAATCGCGCTGGCCATCCAATACTTCCAGCAATGTATTCACCCCAGCCTTGAGACCGGCTGTTTTCACTTTCAAGGTACTTTGCTGTGAGACGATGGACTTTTTAAGCGCTTCCACCTTTTTGATACCACTCAAAACACCCAGGTAGGCGGCACGCGTCTCACGCATAACCTGGCGACGCTCGACTTCCATTTCCCGGATAGATTGATCATGCACACTTACCGCCTGGCGCATTTTGGATTGCACGCTACCCCCCTGATAAAGAGGTAAATTAAAACGCAATAGAACATCGGCGGTATCGATCTCACTGCCACCACCCAGCAAACTACCGTCGGTATCACGCCGGTTATACGTAGCAATGAGATCCAGGGTTGGCATATGCCCCGCCTTTTGGCGATCTATTTCCTGCCTGGCCACGGCAAGAGATTGCCGGCGTGATTCCAGCGACAGGTTTTGTTCCAGCGCTGTATTTATCCATTGTTCGGCATCGGCCGGATCCGGCGCCACCAGCGGCATGTTTTCGCGCACTGCGGTGAGTTGTGTGACTAATTGATTAGTGTGTTCCAGTAAGGCCTGATAATTGTCGTCCAGGGCATTTTCGGCCTCGATCTCGCGGGATTCTGACAAGGCAAATCGCGCCTGGGCATCATATAAATCTGTCATCCGCGCAAGCCCCGTCCTGGTGCGACTTTGGGCAATTTGTAGTTGTTTTCCTACCGAGGTCTTTTCTGCGCGCGCGTATTCAAGATTGTCTTCGGCAGCGAGCACTCCGAAATAGGTCTCTGCCACATCCACAATCAACTGCTGCTGGGCTGCGGACAACTCGATCTCCGCCTGCCGCACCGCCAGTTTGGATTGCTTGTAGCCAACCCAGGAACCATAACGTAACACCGGCTGGGTGATTGATAGCGTCAGATTGTTGGTGGGGTAGCGGGTATTAGCCTTAGCATAGAAAATATTGTCACTACTACGGATCTCTTGCTGCGTCTCGATGACCTCAGCCTCGAAAGCAATGTCAGGCAACAGCCCCGACCTCGCTTGAGGCATGGCTTCAACAGCGGCGGAATACTGGAATTTGGCCGCCTGAAAGGTGGCATCATTGTTAAGCGCCAGACGATAGACATCCAGCAAGTCTTCTGCCGTTACCGTGGCACTGAAACCCATGCTTGCGAATAGCAGGCCGGCAACAATCGCCTGTACACGCATATTCGTGACCAACACTCGCATAGTCCTCCCTGAACCTAGATGACCTAATTAAGTTATCCCTTACTTATCAATAAGTTATCTATTTTTTGATGGTTGCTGACTGCGTCAGCACTCATTCCAGAAAATTATGTTATCGTTATTTTCAGTGATAAGTATAGCAGAGATAATGCTTACGCAACGCTGTTGAAATCCATGTTTTCCCATGAAATCCGGGTAAAGAGAACCGTTGTTTATATAAAACTGTTATATAGTTCTATGCATTATCCGGCACACCCTGGCAGGGTATGCCGGCAATTTAAGCGAATAAATCCACCCCTTACTGTCACGAGATAGGTAATAGGCATCCAAAGAACAATGTACATACTCTCACGCAATAACCAGCTCACTACCCTAGTATTTGTGGTGTGTGCACTGTTGTTTGCACCGGCCCATGCCAGCGTGAAAACGACCGATATCCCTAAACCACTCAGCAAGGCACTGTCGGTATACAAAAAAGGTGGTATGCAAGGTTTTATCGCCACGCTACTCAGAGGCAGCCCACTAGAGGGGCACCAGGAAACGCGGTTACAAGTGACAGTACTTAAGAAGATTGAAAAGTTTTACGGCGCCTATCAAAGCTTTGATATCTTGCATATCAACACATTATCGGACTCTACGCGCCTGATTTATTTTCTGCTGAATTACGAAAAAGGCCCGGTATTTGGCAAACTCACAGCCTTTAAAAACGGCAAGCGCGAAATAATAACCTCGTTTCGGTTTCACACCAAAGCGGATAAGATCTTTCCCGGCGCCCTGTTAGTCAGCCATTGATACTGTTTCCCCGTGCGAGGCGCAACCTTGTATATTGCTCTACGGGAGTTAAAATCTCGAAGTGCACAAAATAAAAAACCGGCCACAAGGACCGGTTGTTTATTTTATGGCGCGCCCGGAGAGATTCGAACTCCCGACCGCCTGGTTCGTAGTGTTAACCCATTGTTTTTGTTGTATTAATAATCAATAACTTAGCGAGCCCGCCCTCATCAAACTTACCGCTAAGACTCGCCAAGAACCGCTGAGATTAGTAATCACTCTACGATTTACGAACGACTGCTTTATACTGAAAGCGGACATTAATGCATACATGATGTTGTTCACTACAAACCGGACACTCGAAAACTGACAGATCCTGGTTATGTTAATAACTTATTTGTAATACCAGCGTTTTTCACTTAACCAAGTGCGCAGGTCATGTATATATACCAACCAACAGTCTGCCGCCATTACTGCACTGTAGAATTCCAACTATAATTATTCATAAAGGCATCATTATTATTGGGATTAACCATTTCAAGAGGCGACCTTTTCTATGGATTGATAAAGGAGTTTCAAGATGGGCAAATATCATCAAGCGCACTTATTCCTAATCTCAGTAATGCTCCTGACAGTAATTGCATGCTTACAACCTACCCCAGTCAAAGCACGAGAAACTTCTGGTTGCAAGGTGTCGGATCTTAGCATCGCTGCCGATATTCCCCTTGGTTATAGACGCATACTCACAGAATGCCCAAAAATCGCATTTAATAAAAACCTGAGTCCAAACCACGCACTGGGATTCTATATTATCGAAACACCATATCCGTATCATTCTTCGGACAAAAAATCCTTATCAGAAACCGTAGATGACTATATTGTAATTGTGCAATACAACTTCGATAAGGCGTATAAAGGGCAGAGTTACAACACAACCCGAATTGACGAAAACACTGATTTTCCGCCGTCGTTGGTTGAGCATGGTGGAGTTTGTGGAGGACTTGTGGCTTCGCTTCCGGTCTCTTACCAAGGTCGTGAAGGTGTTGAGTGGCGACGAGGAATTTTGTGTCTCGTCGAATTACCACCAAAAGGCTCTGAAAAATGGGTTATGGTTCAAGCATTCTTTTATGACATGAACTTAGAAAATACTGATTACAAGCCAGCGGGAGACTTCAAGCGGAAGGCTCGTAAATTATTCCGCTCAATCCGAATCAAAGACCAGGAGGAGGATAATGGGTAGCTCAGTAATTACTAATCTAGATCGATTGCCTAACCAGACAAATCCATCTGATGCAGAAAAGCAGCACAGCTGTTTTACGATGTTAAATTTCTGCTCTTCGGTAGTAGGTCTATTCCAGTTACTTATCCCCAATGTCCGCTAACGCTGCAAAGCAACATTGAAGGTAGGTAATTTGATGAAATATACTGAATGACTGCTTTATACTGAAAGCGGACATTGGCGCACAGGGAATTATTGGCCATGAGGGTGGTGCACAACCAGGCAAATAACCTATAGCCTTAATCTGAGAATGATGGAAAGCAAGGAGTATTGTTATGTCCACAGAAAAAACGTTCAGGTTTGGGTGGTTAATCCCAATAACAATCTTAGCACTACAATCTTTTATTTCTGCACCCAGTTATGGCCAGTATGAACTGGATGAGGAAAACGGGGCTCTTTCGTCTGAACCAACTCTGACAGTAACAATACCAGTCAGGCGTGGCTATTTTAATGTCCAGCCCGTTAATGTCAGTCTAGAAAATATTGATAAAGGTGATGGATTGGCAAAACTCCGAATTGATGTCATGACCAATCCGGCTGAACATCAACACGTGCTATCTGCCGAGATTTTCGATGTTTTTAAAGTGACAAAAATAGGAACTCGAGTCCGTTTGGCGGGAGGTGGCAAAGCAGTAATCGAAGTTAAAGCGGAAACACATTCAGGAAAAGTACTGACAGTTACCGGTAAAGTACGGCATAACGAGGGTGTAGATTTTAGCGATGCGAATATTCTAACCAGGCGATTAAAACCTAACATCAAAAACCTGGCGGGGCCAATCGGTACCACAAGGGTGCGCCTGGCAAAAAAGGGAAAGAATACCCGATATTTCATGGCAACAATTTATCATCCTATGTTGCCCCAGATAGGCAGGCAGGAATCGAACCTGCTTTCAAGCTTGCAAATACACTATCGGAATACTGTTCTTGGGAAAATAGATTTATCAGATTCGATTTCTACCGATCCTTTTATCAGTATCCTCTTCAAGGATAGCGAGTCTGATTTAGGTCCTATGACAATTCAGTGGAAGGATCAAAATGGGAACATTTTTCAACCGAAGTCGATCGAGTGATACCAATCTCTAAATAGAATTATTCATTGTATAACGAAAAACGAGGCAGACGGATTTGTTCGATGTGTACACGTACTAACAACCCATTACATACAAAAGTCTTTGTGCTGTTAGGTTTTGTATTCTTTCTCGCGGGGTGTGAAGGCACGTTGACACCGCGGGGTACGATAGAGACAGCACCCACTGAAACTACGGTAGCTTCGCTAGGAGATGCAGCCTTGGCCTACGGGCGCATCCGCTGGATTGAAAATGATAAAGAGCGAACGGTATACAAAAATGCTTATGGGTGGAATATCTGGCCACAATTCCTCCGAATCGATGATATGCAGAGCGGTTCTTTTGGTGTTGAAGCAGATGGAAGCTTCACGTGGGAAGTACCGAGGGGCACGTACATGTTTCATCAAATTTACTGGTTTGATTCATGGGATGGGCGTCATCGGCTTACACCAAAGGTTGCTTTCCAGATTCCTTTTGGTGCGAATGCATATTGTTTGGGGACCCTTGTAATCAAAATGCAGGGAAAGCGTGACGTTATTGGTGGCCTCTGGGTCAAGGGTCTGAAAATCCAAATAGAAGATGACTGCGTGGATATGACTAACCAATTGCGCTCACGCTATCCAGATAAAGGTATGACGTTTGTCAGGTCCTTGATGAAATTTGACCCGAAGATGCCGAACAGGCCCGAGAAGATGGAGGAGAAGGATCAGTTTTTGGATTTTATGCGCGCGATCATGCCGGGTTTGATGACAATTCACTAACGACTGATGGGTGACCGCTTTAAATAGGAGCCTGTTAAATACGTCAGGGTGATATTTTCATTACAAGCTTGCATCTCTCCCCGCGTTACAGTCAGACTTTTCAGATGATATAAATCCTAGATTAACGGTTCTATTGTTACAAATAGAGAAATGTGAATGACCGCTATCGCTGCAAAGCAGGCATTGGCCGGTAACCAGGAAAGATCGTAATAGACCCTACGTTACACATTTTCAGGCAAGCATTTCACTTGCAACATCCTGATAAATAAAAGTTTTCTATTTTCCCACTGTTTTTCGTAGTGGTAAACCATTGTTTTTGTTGTATTAATTATCAATAACTTAGCGAGCCCGCCCTCATCCAACTTATCGCTGAGACCCGCCAACAACCGCTGAGATAAGTAATTACTCTACGATCAGCGAACGTCTGCTATCGACCCTTATCAGCCATTCGCAAATAAATGTCTTAGCCAAGATCTAGATGTTGGATTGCGAAAAACCTGCCAGTAAGCGGTGCTACACAGCAAGCCCGGGTTGCTCGCGCTTTATTGTCATTTGTCTTTCTTTAATACTTCTACTAATTGCTCGACGGGTAAGGGGCGGCTATACAAATGACCCTGAGCTTCATGGCAGCCCAGCGACTTGAGAAATATTTTCTGCTCTTCAGTCTCTACACCCTCGGCAATTACTTCAAGTTTCAAGGCCTGGCCCAATGCAATGACGGCACGAGTGATTGCCTCGTCATTTGGATCATGCGGAATATCACGCACAAATGATCTATCCACTTTTAGTTTATTCACAGGCAGGCGTTTAAGATAACTGAGGGATGAATAACCCATACCAAAGTCATCAATCGCGATGGTAATCCCCTGCTGCCTGATTTCATTGAGAATTTTTACGGTCTTACCTGTTTCTTGCATAATAATGCTTTCAGTAATTTCAAGTTCCAGGCTCTTTGGATCAAGGTTTGTTTCTTCCAGCACACCCACAATAGTATCTACTATTGATTCTCGCTGGAACTGAACCCCTGAAATATTGATTGATATACGTTCGACCAAATACCCCGACTCCAGAAAGCTCTTCATTTGGTTGCATGCTGTACGTAATACCCATTCTCCAATAGCAACGATAATGCCCGACTCTTCTGCCAGGGGGATGAATTTATCAGGCGCGATAACCCCCATATCTGAATGTTGCCAACGGATCAGGGCTTCAAGACCTGTGAGCTTCCCTGTATCGAGCGAATATTGTGGTTGATAGTGAAGTATAAATTCATCATTTTTTAGTGCGTGCCTCAGGGCATTCTCCAGAGTAAGGCGTTCAAAGGCTGCTGTGGTAAGTGCGGATGTATAAAACTGATAGTCGTTTCGCCCTTCGGCCTTGGTCCGATACATAGCGGAATCGGCATTCCTGATGAGTGTTTCACTATCTGCACCATCACTAGGGTAAATGCTGATACCAATACTCAAGGTGAGGTATAACTCACGATCCTTTGCAGTAAATGGCTGATTAAAAGCGCTCACCAGCTTCTTGGCAAGCAAGGTTGAATCCTGTGCATCACCAATTTCTTCCATGACAACAATGAACTCATCGCCACCCAATCGAGCCACGGTGTCATCAACACGAACCAGGCTTTTAATTCGTTTCCCCACCTCCTGTAACAGAAAATCACCCGTTGGATGCCCCAGGCTATCATTGATATTTTTGAAGTTGTCCAGGTCGATAAATAAGACGGCGACTTGTGTTTTTTCCCGCTCGGCACGCTGTAGAGAATGTTCAAGTCGATCGTTCAACAACAACCTGTTTGGCAAGCGTGTTAATGGATCATGATGAGCGAGAAAATCCATTTTCTCCTGGGACTGTTTCATGCTGGTGATGTCTTC